>JBCCBR010000309.1:0-4847 GCA_039033935.1 Verrucomicrobiota bacterium | reverse complement strand
GGTTTGCTAGTGAGTAGAGTCCCAAGGCAACAAGCGACGCCAGGACCGGACGCCTGACCTTGGGAGGTTCAGCATTCATTGTATGAAGCGCACAGGCACCGACCCGCTGGTTTAGCAGGCCTCTCGCGCTCTACGACTATTTCTCCTCCCCTTCCCCCGCCTGCTCGGGTATCGCAGGGGGTTTGGATTTGCTCTTTTTCTCGCCTTTTTTCCAGAATACTTCGGTCGTCATTTGCTGCCAGCCCCAGCGTACCCAGCGCACTGCCGAGACCGCGAGCCAGAGGGCCCAGCCGAGCATGAGGAGTCGGTAATACCATATCGAGACTGAGAAGACCCCGGGCTCAGGGAGGGTGGCTTCGGCTCGCTGGGCAAACCAGTTCAGCCAAGTCGCGCGTGAGCCGTTGCCCTCTACCATCATCAGGGGTGTCCCGAGTAGTCCGCGGTGCAGCGCCGCGATGACAATGATCACAACCGGAAGACTCGCCAGCAAAATGACGAGCTGGAGAAAATTGAAAGGTAAGGTCGAAATCGCCTGTCCTCTTTTACTCCCACGCCACGCGATCACAAAAAACCACCCGATCACGAAAAGGGCCGACGCCGGATGCACCTGGGTCAACCCTATGATGAGCAGGGCCCATTCGTAGCTCCGCAATGGAGAGAGCCGGAACCGACCGAGGATGAAAGCTCCAATCAGCGCCAGCAACACCAGACTCCAGATCGTCACGGCCGGCCCTCGGAGGGGGCCGTGGGTCCACAAGACCCAGCGGGATGAGGGCAATTCGATTCTGGTCGAGACATTAGCTCCCTCTACCGGGAGCGAGAGCTGATCGGCTGTTTCGTGGAGCCCGATCTTCTGCGGAAGTTTCCACTGCAGCTCGATCGATTGCTCGCCCGGTTTGATCGGTAAAACGAGCGCATCACCGTCCCTTCGGACTGGCTGAGCAGCGGGCGTGTTGGAATCCGGAGTCTTGACTGTGAGCCGAGTGATCTCTGCAGCAGGATCCAGCGCCATGGGGAGGTCCTGACCAAGACTGGCTTGAAGGTCGAGCCTCAGTGTTGAGGTCCGTTGGCGAGATCCGATCACGATGATGTGCTCGACCTGGCGGATCGTGACGGTCTCACCCTCGATCGCAGCAGGTCGGGACAGTTGCAGAGTGGTCGTCTCTCCTGGCCAGGGTCGCCAGATCGGAGCGAGGGCTGAGCTGGTCTGCTCGTAAATAGGATCGAGTCCCTCGTAGCGCACATTCCAGACGGGAGAAGCCTGCACCTGCCAGCGTTCGACCCAATTGCTCGATTCACTCGCTTGCAGTGCGATCGAGTCAGTCTTGGGTAATTCACTGCGCCATGATCTCGCATCGGCATTTGAGGATAATTGAACCGAAGCGACCCCGTCGTTCACACTAACCTGGGAGCTGAGAACTCGCTCCCCCGGTAGCAGTGGAATATTGAGGGCGACGGCACGACCTTTCGGCGAGAGCCGACGCACCGTGGTATTGACCTGCCAGTCGAGTCCGATCTCTAGCACTCGCTCGACCCGGACCACGGATTCGAGGTCGCTGCGATCGTAAGCTGCCTCAGCACTGACATCGCTGACTTTTCTCGAAAACAAAATCTGATCCTCGGGGACCGAGTTTGCCTTGAGTCCGGTGACGGTCCAGTCAGGAGCCTCGACCGAAAGACTGCGGGGTCTAAGCTGAAAACCGAGTTCCCACTCGTTCGCATTCGGGACCAGTCCACTCACGCTGACTTGATTGACCCCCGCCTCCAGCAAGACCCAGAGAAACCCATCTCGACGAACGACTGCCACTGCGCTCTCTCCATTTACTTGGACAGAAACAGGAGACCAGGCAGCAAGTTGACCAGGAATTGGGACGGCGCAGGCCTCAGCAAGGTGAACGACCGCATTGATCGACAGCCGATTTTGCTGAAGCTTAATCTGAGCAGACGGGATTTCAGCAGCGCCGGGAAAAGCATCGGAGCTTTCTGTCAGGCGCATCTCGAGTTGATCGAGCAATTCCGGAGTCGGAAAGTCTTCCGCCAGCGCATCAGAGGTCGCTGAAAGACTGAGGATACCTGACAAGGCCACAACCGCGGCTGTTCCCTTCGCCGCTGGCGCATCGCTGAGACGGCGTTTGCGCTTGATCCAGCCGAACCCAGTTGAGCCGCTGAGTAGGACTCCGAGCAGTAAGATCAAGAGCCCAACTCGCGCAATCGTAACGACGCGCTGCCATCCGGGTGAGATCAGGAGAACGCGGACCTCTTCAGACGGGACCACCGGACCGCGCCAGCCAAATTTTATTTCGCGCCACTTCCAAGTCGGGATCGCGGGCCCGGTCTGAATCAATGCTTGTTCGTCCTGTTGCAAGTTGGCGGCAGCGGCTGCTTTTTTAGGCGTTACGGCTCGCGACTGCGGGTATGAGGCTGAAGATTCTGCAACGCTAGCTGAATAGTCGAGCGCCCGAGCCATCACTCCAGGGCCTCGACTCTTGCCGTCATTTTCCAACTGAGGATAAACGACACCCTGGAGTTGTCCCGCTACAAACGGCACCATCACGATCAAGAGAATGACGAGAGCGACCCACTTCCCAACTTCAACGACTTGTTTCGCAACGCCCTGGATCGGCGTTTTAAGAATCGCGAGCGGGACTAGCAGAACGAGCCAGAGATACTTCGGTGCTCCAGGCTCATGGAAGGCCATTCCGAAGCCGAAGAATGCAATCGCGGCAGGGATCCAGCCCCACAGTTTTAGAACCGCCATGGTGAAGACAAGTAAGACAAAGAGATCGAGCAAAGTCCAATTCGTAAGCCAGTCTCCCTCGACCCACTCTGATCCAAACAGCGCGAGAACTCGCCAACCAGGAGGGAGATGCATCTTGGCAGAACACTGATCAACGCTCGCCTCCCAACCGCTCGCAGGAAAGCGATTGGCTCCATCGATCCGTCCCACCGCATCGATTGAAATGCTGCGGTCGCGAATCTCGAGACCACTCGCACCGGTCACGGGATTCTGGGTGATGAGCTGGCCTTCTCCACTCATCCGGGCGGCACCGAGAGCCTGGCCAGGCGAAACATCGAGCCTCCAGGTCTGCTGGGCGCTACCGGAAATCCGATCGCGAAAGGTCAGGAGATCGCTTTCGCCGTCGAGCCAGAACTCACGCTCGATGGAGAGGCCAGCCGGCTGCTGCAGCCCCATTCCACGGAGCTTTTCCTCGATCACAAAAGGAGCCGAAGGGTCCCATCGATAAACCGGATACCTCCTCCAGGGTTCGTGATAGTTCGTCTGCGAAGCGTCGACCTGGGTGATCTTCTGCAGCTCGACAATGCGAAAGTCGGGAGCCGCAACGAACCCAATCAGTTCCCGATCAACCACCGGCTCGACACCATCAGCGTAGGCGACTGTTGAGACAGGATCGGTCCGAAAAGCATCCACTTCGATGACCCACTTTCCCGCCCGGACCTGAGCACGCAAAAGCCCCGATGGCTCGATCGCACTTGGAATGGCGGAGCGCACCGATGAAATCTGCCAGCCTTCAGGAATAACGGTTCCGATGATTTCTTCCCGGCTTTTCCCAGTGACCGACAGCTCAATCCGCGTTTCCAATCCCAAAGGAGAACCATCCTTGAGGAGGCGATCGATGCGGGTTTCGAGAAAGGCCTGCTCTTCTGCTTCACTCTCGCGACTGCGCTTTAACCAAAGATTACCGTTCGCACCCCAATTCGGGAGCTCAACCGGACTGCCGTTCACCTGGAGGCTGATCCTACCGTAGGCCATCGGAATCGGGAGCTGCTGCGGCATTTGATCCCAGAGAAACACTCCAGAAATCTCAAACGCTCCCGGACTCAGTTTGACGGCAGCCTGTCCCTGCCGTTCGAGCACGACGACTGGCTCCCCCGAGACACGGACTTCACGTGGCCAGAAGTTTGAAGATCCAGGCAAGGCGAGCCACCCCTTGCCAAGAGAGATCCCGCTGACGGTGAATGCGGCACCGTTCGCAGTTGCATCTAGGTTCAACACCGACGGCCAGATCGCAATTCTAGTCGAGGCGTCAGAGTAAAGCGGAGCGGCTGACAAGTCCGGATGATCCCAGAGCACCCAGTCGCGCCACGGCTTTAGCGCATCGGGGAGATCCTCAATTGGCCCACTGCTTTCTCCCTCGCGAGGCGGCTCAGGCACCGGAGGTGTCGGACTGACGTTTGGCTCCACATTCACGGGTGGCGCTTGGTTCTCCTGAGCAGAGAGGCTGACGACCTGCCAGCTCAGTAAAACGAGTAAAGCGGAATGGATGAGAGATCGGAACAGCCTCATGAAGAGAGTTTGGGACAGAGAGCCAGTCGCTGGCAAGGAAGGGTTCCGAAGAAGTTCGCCGAAACTGCGGTGATTTGTTCTTTTTCCAAAGAGCCACAGCGGGACTGCCAGCTGGCTTGCCGCTCTGCAACTGCGCCGACTTCCGAGCTTGCCCTCCTCCTCTCGGCTCGGTTCCAATAGCCCCATGGTTCGGTTGCTGTTGACCCTGTTTTTCTCGACACTCATTCCCAACTTTGCCTTTGCGGAATTCCGAGCTGGAACAGCTCTGATCGACATCACACCCAAGAGTCTTCCCGTGCTGGTTAACGGGGGGATGCGGTCGCGCTCGATTGATCGAGTGAAAACCCCGATCCACGCACGATCGGTCGCCTTTTGCGATGGTGAGACGCAGATGGTCCTGATCGTCGCTGACACTTGCATGATGCCGCGTGATTTGCTTGATCGAGCAAAAGCAATAGCCTCTGAGAAAGGCAGCATCCCAGCCGATCACATTCTGATCGCTGCGACCCACACCCACACCGCTCCGTCCTGCATGGGCGCG
>JBCCBR010000308.1:0-4851 GCA_039033935.1 Verrucomicrobiota bacterium | reverse complement strand
CTATTAGAGAGCCTTCATATTTTCTTAAAGTCCGCGCACAACGTTCGATAAATTTACCAGTTTGTTTACCACCCATTAACTCCCAAGCCTCGAGAGGCTTGAAAATAGATAAGAGAGCCCTGGGTGATGTTGCCAATAACCGACCAGACTTGCCAGCAGATCGGATCGTCGGAGAAAGGGCGAGTCGCCTGGTGTCCGCCCGCCGATCACGACGTGGTTTCCGCCCCCGGTCCCGGTATGCCGCCCGTCGAGCATGAACTTTTGGGTGCCGAGCCGCGACTCGCGGGCCGCGTTGTAGAGTGTTGAGGTCTGTGAGACTAGATCACTCCAAGTGGCAGCGGGCTGGACATTGACCTCGATCACTCCGGGGTCAGGCGTCACCTTGAGCGACTCGATTCGAGGATCAGGCGGAGGCTCGTAGCCCTCGATGATAACTGCGAGCGACTCTTTCTCGGCAGCGACTTCGATTCCGCGCAGCAGTTCGAGGTAGGACTCAAGAGAGTCGCAAGGCGGAAGAAAACAGTGCAGCCGCCCCTCCCTGACCTCGATGGTGAGAGCGGTCCGTGGGATCCACTCCTGCAGGTTGGGACTGTCGAGATCGGCACCCTCGGGAGGTGAGGCATACTTAGCCAGTAAATCGCTCGGGAGCGGATCCCATTCCTTTTCGAGAGGAGAGCGCGGACGGATTTCGTCTTTGGCGGTTGCTTCGCGAACTGAATCGAGCGGCAGACGCAGCCCCATCGCAGAGGCCCCCGGAATGAGGTAGAGCCTGCCGCGTCTTAAATTCCACCGCGAACTCATCCACCGGAAGTGTATCTTCGAATGAAAGGTCGGAATGACATAGCCGGTTGGCACATCGAGGCCTCGCTGCTCCAGTGCGGCGAGGGTCCGTCGCTCCAGAGATGCCTCGGCGGAAGCTTCCCCAACCTCCTCCGCCGACGGGAGCTTCGAGATTTCCCACCGGTAATATTCGATGTCCTCCATCGCCGGGAGCACCGCCTCCCGATCAAGCCCGAGCGCTTCGCCAATTCGGTGAGAAAGCCTCGCTGCATCGTCGATCGTCGAATCGCCCGGCAGGGCCGGATTCGCAAGCTGCTCGCGAGCCTGCCACATCGGCTCGCCATCTTTCCTCCAGAAAACGCCGTAGGCCCATCTCGGGACCGGCTCGCCAGGATACCACTTGCCCTCACCAAACCAGATCAAGCCCTTCGGAGCGTAGGCATCATAGAGTCTCTGGGTCAGATCGATCGCCCGCTCTCGTTTGAATGGGCTGTCCGCTTCGGTGTTCCACTCAGCACCGCCCATGTCCTCGGTCGAGACAAAGGTCGGCTCACCTCCCATCGTCAGGCGAATGTCATTCAACTCGAGCCGTTCGTCGATTTCGTGGCCGAGCCGATCAATCCTCTTCCACTCATCCTTCAAATAGGGCTTGGTCACCCGCGGATCCTCATGCACCCGCGTCACCGTGTTTTCGAAATCGAACTCGGCTTCGGCTGGCTCAGTCGCCCCGACAATCGGCGCAGCACTCCCCGGCTCTGGAGTCGCGGCGAGTGGGATGTGGCCCTCCCCGGCAAGTAGCCCAGAGGTCGGGTCGAGCCCGATCCAGCCTGCTCCCGGCACAAAGACTTCGGTCCAGGCGTGTAAATCAGTAAAGTCGGCGCTGGGACCCTCGGGACCCTCGAGAGGCTTTTCGTCTTCGACCAACTGAATCAGATAGCCGGAGACGAATCGAGCGGCGAGCCCGAGGCGCCGAAACAGTTGAACGAGAAGAAAGGCCGAATCACGACACGAGCCTGTCCCCTTCACCAGAGTTTCCTCGCAGGTCTGGATGCCAGCTTCGAGCCTGACCTGATAGCCGACGGCTTGACATACCTTCTGATTGACCTCGACCAGGAAATCAATGGTCCGAGCCCCCCGGTAGCCGCTGCACTCTCCGACAAGTCGATCGAGCCGAGTCGAATCATCAGTCAGTTTGAGATAAGGCAGCAACTCCTGGCGCAGGGCGGTCTCGTAGCGAAACGGGACAGTCTCGGCAGCATCTTCGATAAAAAAGTCGAACGGATTGATCGGCGTGAGATCGGCAATCAAATCGACCGTGAACTCGAGCTGATCGGTTTCCTCCTCGAAGACGAGACGGGCCAGGAAGTTCCCGAAAGGGTCCTGCTGCCAATTGATGAAATGCTGTCCCGGGGTGACCCGGAAAGAATAGGAGAGAATCGGAGTGCGACAATGTGGGGCTGGGCGCAGCCTCACCACATGCGGAAAGACCTGGATCTTTTTATCGTATTGATAGGTCGTGCGATGATAGATCGCCGTGTGGATAGCCATAAAATTTCGGTAGCTGAAAGTGGTAGGAGGCGAGCCAGCCTACTGCTGCAACTGCTGCATCTGAAAACGTCGCTTCACGTAGTCATCTGCCTCGGTCAAAGGTGCGTCTTTCCTATTGTAGAAGAAGCGCTGCTGAATCTCCTGACCAATGCGGTTGAGGTCGACCTGGATCGAGTCGACATAGTCATGCAGTCCTTTTTCACCAACGTCCTCAACACCGCGATAGTCGAGCCGAGCGAGCAGGAGACCGGAGACTCTCTCCGCTTCGTTCACGTAATTCCCGGGCGAACTTTGTGAGATACGACGGAGTAGCTCATCGATGCTCCTGACACAGTAGCGAACCGAGCGAGGGAAAGAGTTCGAAAACAAGAGCAAGGTCGAGGCGCTCGCGGCGCTCACTTCGCCGCCATTCTTCTGCCGATGTTCGACCGCCGCGCCACAAGCTCGAATCATAGTGTTCCAGGCGGAGTCTACCTCGCCCTCGGGCAGGTAGTGGGGAAGATCGACCAAGCGGCTAGTTTTGTCTGCTCTCTCAATATTGGTGCCGAGCTGGATGAAGCTATGCACTTCCGTACGAGGGAGAGCCGACTGCTCGAGACCGCGGATGACGAGCGCGGCCTGAGTCACCAGCTCACAGATTGCCTGATTGCGGTCGGGAGAATCTTTCGGCACTTGGCGAAGGGCTAACCATAGCGTGTTGAGGGTGAGCCAGATTTCTTCTGAGATCTGATCGCGGACCGCCCGACCATTTTCCCTCGCCTGGTAGACGCTGTTGTAAACACTGTCCTCGTTCTCTTCCGAGCTCACGATGTAGCTGATGACATCCTCACTCGACTCGGCGTCGCCCATCGCGGTGGCCTCCAGCAGCGGATGCCATTCGAATTCGCCCGACGCTTCGGTCGTCGCATCGATCAGCTCGGTCTGGTGCGCGACGACAAGGCGGGCAAGGTTGTCCGCTCGCTCGATGTAGCGGCTCATCCAGTAAAGGTTTTCAGCAACGCGAGAGAGCATGGTCTTATTTTCGGAGCACCCAGGTATCTTTGCTGCCGCCACCTTGCGAAGAGTTCACGACGAGAGATCCCTCCCTCAAGGCGACCCGGGTAAGACCACCCGGAACGACGACTGTTTCCTTGCCGGTGAGTATAAAGGGGCGAAGGTCGATATGTCGTCCGGCCAGCTTGCCTTCGCTGAAAGTCGGGTGGCGCGAGAGGGAGATCGTCGGCTGAGCGATGTATCCGCGGGGATTTGCTCTCACTTTTCGGCGAAATTCATCGTGCTCTTTCCGAGTCGTCGCAGGGCCCACCAGCATCCCATACCCGCCAGCTTCGTCGACTGCCTTGACGACGAGGTCTGCGATGTTTTCGAGGATGTAATCGAGATCCTCGGGACGGTCACCCATGTAGGTGTCGATGTTAGGCAGGATCGGCTCTTCTCTGAGATAGAAGCGGATCATCTCGGGAACGTAGGCGTAGACGGCCTTGTCATCGGCGATACCGGTGCCGACTGCGTTGACCAAATTGACGTTGCCGGCCCGGTAAGCCTTCATCAAATCCGGGACTCCGAGGGTTGAATCGCTTCGGAAATAATTCGGGTCGAGGAAATCATCATCGATCCGGCGGTAGATCACGTCGACCTGCTCGAGCCCCTGCGTCGTGTACATGTAAACGCGATCGTTTTCGACGACCAAGTCGCGACCCTCGACGATCTCGATGCCCATTTGTTGGGCGAGAAAGGTATGCTCAAAGTAGGCGCTGTTGTAGTGCCCCGGAGTCAGCAAAACACAGACCGGATCATCCTGCTGGCGAGGCGAAACCGACTTCAGCATTCGACTCAGCTCGGTCGGGTAATGGCTGACCTTTTCGACGCCAAGCTCTCGGTAGAGGCTCGGGAACGTCCGCTTCATCGCGACGCGATTCTCAAGCATATAAGAGACACCCGATGGGCACCTCCCATTGTCTTCCAGCACGCAGTAGCGGCCCTTATCGTCGCGGATCAGATCGGATCCGCAGATGTGGATGTAAGCATCGTGCGGAAGTTCGAGATCGCGAAAATCAGCTCGATTATGCTTCGAACTTTTAATCAGATCACGGGGAATCAAGCCTTCCGCGAGGATCTCCTGGGTCGAGTAAATGTCTTTCAGAAACAGATTCAGTGCCTTGATCCGCTGGCGCAAACCGGTGTCAATCTGGGACCATTCGTCCTGTGGGATGATCCGCGGGAAAGGGTCGAAAGGAAAAATCCGCTCAGTGCCCTGGCCGTCGCTGTAGACCGTGAAGGTCACTCCTTGAATCAAAAAGGACCGCTCGAGCGTCCGCAGGCTGGCCTGCATCTTCTCGTCTGACAGGTTCTCAAAATGCTCCGCGACTCTGGCGTAGTGGTCCCGAGGAGGACCACCCAAGCTGGTCACGGCTTCGTCGAAAAAGCCGCCGGTATCGTAGTTTTCAAACACAGATCAAACAGGGGTTGGTCAGTTGAAGCGCTCTCTCGTTCCCATTGTGTGGACGCGTGGGAGGGGTGGGGGGG
>JBCCBR010000307.1:0-4851 GCA_039033935.1 Verrucomicrobiota bacterium | reverse complement strand
CTGCGTGGGGGTGGTTAAAACCACCTCTCCGCTTGGTGGTTGAAACCACCGCTCCGGACCGGCGAATTCAGTCGCCTCTGCGGAAGGCTCCGAGTGGTTCAACCCTCTTAAGTCCGCCACCTAACCCTGTTAAGTCCCCTCCGGAGCCCAGCCTTCTCGCTCGAGTCGAAAATAGGGAGCGCGGGTTTTCCAACCCGCGAGGGCCACCGCCTGATCAAGACGAGTTCCTTCTGATCCGAGATTAGGATTAGGATTAAGATTAGGAGCAAGAGTTGTTATCGATGGACCCGGCTTTCGAAATCGATACGGCAACTCGGGCATTTGCTAAGCTCCATGCGGTCGACGCGGTCTCGTTGACAATTCAAAGCGGCGAACAAGTCGCTTTCATCGGCCCGAGTGGAAGCGGAAAAACGACTCTGCTGCGCCTCCTCAATGCCCAGCTCGCCCCCACCAGCGGACGGGTTTCAGCCCTGGGCGAGCCGCTCGCCGGGCTCGGGGTAAAGCCGTTGCGTCAGCTTCGTTCGCGGATCGCGACGATCCCGCAGCACCTCGGGCTGGTCGAGTCTCTCACTGCGGTCCAGAATATCGTTCTCGGGCGTGGCGGTCAGCGCGGGGCGTGGCGTTCTCTTCGCGATCTGCTGTTTACCTCACGAGACGATCTCGCGACGATTCACGAGCTGCTCGACCGAGTGGGGATTGAGGAAAAGCTCTTCACCCGGGTGGCGCGGCTTTCGGGCGGTCAACGTCAGCGTGTCGCGATCGCGCGCGCCCTTTTCCAGAATCCCGAGGCGATTCTGGCCGATGAACCGGTCTCGGCAGTCGATCCGGCACGTGCTCGCGATACCGTGCAGCTGCTGACCGAGCTCTCCTCGGAGCTTGGCTTCACGCTTGTGGTGAGCCTTCACCATCTCGAACTGGCCCGAGAGTTTTTTCCGCGGCTGGTTGGGCTGCGGGCGGGACGAGTCGTTTTCGACGGGAAGCCTGAACAAATAGACGAAGCGGATCTGAGCGAACTCTATCAACTCAGCGACGAGGAAATGATGCGGGATGCCTGAGCGGACGCAGCCTGTCTGGTGGCGTGGGCAACGTCGCTGGGTCGTCTTCGGACTGATCGCGACTTTCGTGATCTGCGGTTGGGCGCTCGACCTGCGTCCCTCCGGCCTGCTGCCTGACAATGCGACACGATGGGATCGGGCGGGACAATTCTTCTCTGCGGCACTCACTCCGGCTTTTGACTATCGCGATGAAAATGTGCCCGACGATGCCCCCCACATCTGGGTGAAAGGGCTCATCGGGCTTTTTCTCACACTTAAGTATGCGCTCGGAGCGATGAGCGTGGCAGTGCCACTTGCTCTTGTGTTCGGGTTTCTGGGCAGCGCGGCGTGGTGGCCGGAGCGACCGGGACTGGTCGTGGCGACGGCCTTGCGAGTGCTCTTTGTGACGACTCGATTTGTCATGAGCCTGGTCCGCTCGATCCACGAGTTGATCTGGGCTCTCCTCATTCTCTCGGCTTTCGGCGTATCGCCGCTTGCGGGAATGCTGGCGCTGGCACTGCCATTCTCGGGAACGCTCGGGAAAGTCTTCTCCGAGCTGATCGACGAAGAAGCGCGCGGCGCGACCGAGGCGCTGCGGGCGATTGGCCTAGGACCGATTCAGACTTTCCTTGTCGGGATCTTTCCGGCTGTCCTGCCGAATCTGGTGACTTATGCCTTTTATCGATTCGAATGCGCGCTGCGCTCTTCGGCGGTGCTCGGGTTTGTCGGGATCGAGACGATCGGGCTCTATATCGAGCTATCGCACGAAGAGGGCTACTACAACGAAGTGTGGACCTACCTTTACCTGCTGCTAGGGCTCATCATTGCGGTCGATTTCTGGGGGGCGGCGATTCGCAAACATCTCCACGTCGAGACAGAGGGGAGTCGGGCATGAGCGATAGGATCCGCCAACTGAAACGCGCTCGGGAGAAGAGCTGGCTGCTACGAATCAGTGCTGCGGTGATCGGTATCGGTGTCTTCCTCGCCTGGATCACGAGCAGGCCATTGCTGGGGCGCTTATCGGCCTCGCGGCGCTGGGAGAATTTTCAGAACTTCGTCGAGAAGCTCGTCCCGAGACCGGTTCGAGACAGTGGCGACTGGGGGGAAGCCTTGCCCTGGGCTGGGAAACTGATCGTCGATGATGGCTGGGAGGCGCTCGGAAACACACTCGGGATCGCGACTGCAGCGATCCTGATCTCTGCGGCAAGCGTCATTCTGGTGCTGCCATTTGCGAGCCGGGCTCTGAGCCGGCCCGATCCTCTGGGCCTGCCGGCGGGGCAGGGCAAGCCACTGCGAAATATGATCTGGCGACTGATTGGTCCGGTGGTGCGGCTCGCTTTCGTGCTCGCGCGTGCGGTGCCGGAATACCTGCTCGCCTTTCTGCTGCTATCCCTGCTCGGGCCTCAGGTCGGGCCGCTGATTCTGGCTCTTGCGATTCACAATTTTGGAATCCTCGGCCGACTCTGGAGCGAAGTTGTCGAAAACGCGCCACGAGAGGCCATCGAAGTTGGGATCGCAACAGGACAGGGGAGAGTGGGAGGATTCCTCAGCCGGATATTCCCGGAGAGCTTCAACCGTTTTCTGATCTACTTCTTCTACCGCTGGGAAACCTGCGTCAAAGATGCCACGGTTCTAGGCATGCTCGGGCTCCTCACTCTCGGAAAGTTGATCGCGCTTTCGAAGGGTTTTTTCTGGGATCGAATGCTCTTCTACGTCCTGATGGCTGCGGTCGTGATTTTGATCGGCGACGCGCTTTCCACTTTTCTCCGTCGATCTTTGCGGTAAAAGACTCGACACTTTTGAGCATGGCGACACGTCACTACATCATCGGCACGGCCGGGCATATTGATCATGGCAAAAGTTCGCTGATCGAGGCGCTTACCGGGACTGACCCCGATCGTCTCCCCGAGGAAAAAGCCCGTGGGATGACGATCGAGCTCGGCTTTGCCCAGCTCGCTCTGCCAGCGGCTGATGAGAGTGGCGACGAGCTCACGCTTGGGGTGGTCGACGTGCCGGGCCATGCCGACTTTGTCAAAAACATGGTCGCTGGAGTCGGGGCGATCGATCTCGCCATTTTTATCGTCGCGGCAGATGACGGCTGGATGCCCCAAACCGAAGAGCATTATCAGATCCTGACCTACCTCGGGGTGAAGCGGGCAGTCGTGGCTCTGACCAAAATTGATCTGGTCGAAGATCTCGAGTTGGTGCTCGATGACGTTCGCGAAAATCTGATCGACGGTCCCTGGGAAGACTTCCCAGTGGTGCCGGTGTCGTCGCATACTGGCTCGGGAATCGACGAGTTGCGGGGCACGATTTCAAAAATCCTGACTGAGGCGGATCCGGTCCGCGATGTCGGCAGTCCGCGTCTGCCGGTCGATCGGGCTTTTTCAATCAAGGGTGCCGGGACCGTCGTGACCGGGACGCTGACTGATGGAGCGATTGAAAAAGGGTGCGGCTATGTGGTCGAGCCGGGAGGAGCAGCGGTGCAGGTCCGGAGTGCGCAATCGCATGGAGCGGCGGTCGATTCGGTGCCTCCGGGGACGCGAACGGCGATCAATCTCAGCGGCATTGGTCTGCGCGAAGCTCGCGGCGGCTCGCGCGATGGGATCGGGCGGGGCGATGTCGTGGTCGGCCCTGGCCTGGGTGAGGCCAGTCTCGTCATTGATGTGTCTCTTCATAAAAGCGATCGCGAGATTCGGGGAATGCGAAAATCAAAAAAGCCGATCCGGACCGGTCGTGAAGTGATGTTTCACCACGGGAGCCGTGGCGTCCCGGCCCGACTCCACTTGCTGGGACAGCGGTCGCTTTCGCCTGGCGAATCGGCGCTTGCGGAGCTGCGTTTTCGCGAGCCGGTCTTTGTTTTTGCAGGCGATGGCTTTGTGCTGCGCGATGCCTCGGCTGGACTTACTCTCGCCGGTGGGATGGTGCTTGATGAGGCAGCCAACCGGCGAGCTTTTCGCAAGGACTTCCAGCGTCAGTTTCTCGAAGCTAGGGCAGCGGCTCCGTATAGCGTTGGGGACTGGATCGTTTCCCAATTACAGCGCGACCGAGTCGCCTCGCTCGAAACGCTGCTGGTGAGGTCAGCCTTTGGTAAGGAGACAATTCGTAAGGAGGTTGAGCGGCTTTGCGAGGGCGGGACGCTTGAGCAAAATGGGAGCTGGGTATTCCTCGCGGAGTGGTGGCGTCGAGTTCATTCCCTGGCAGAAGAGAAGGTGAAAGCCCTCCATCGCGACCAGCCCGAAGAGCTCGGTTTGCCGGTGCAGGACTTGCGTGCCGCGATTGAGCCGGAACTGCCGTCGCCGCGATTTTTTGATCTTGTGCTGGAAGGGCTCCTGGCAGGGGATTTTGCGAAAGCGGGACCCGCGATTCGCCATCGTGAGCATGTTCCCCAGCTACCTCCGGAGCTTGTCAAAGCGGGCGAAACGGTAAGGAGCCGCCTTGCTGCCGATCCGATCAACCCGCCGAACCGGGGGGAGACAGCAACCGATCATCCCGAAAAGAAGGCGCTTCGATTTCTCTGCCAGACTGGTGAGGTGATCGAGCTCGATCCCAAAACAATCATTTCGAGTGCTGGCTACGAAGCGATCGTTGAGCAAATCCGCACTCATCTCAAGACCAGCGGCACCGCCACCGCGAGCGACCTGCGGCAGGAAACCGGCACCAGTCGACGGGTCCTCATGCCACTGCTCGAGCGATTGGATGCCGAGGGAGTGACCGTTCGAGAAGGCGATTTGCGGCGGTTGAAGTGAGGATCTGAATAGGGAAGCGAGGTTTTCCTGACCCACGCGCTCTCCTCACGGGTTGGAAAACCCGCGCT
>JBCCBR010000306.1:0-4856 GCA_039033935.1 Verrucomicrobiota bacterium | reverse complement strand
GCCAATCGGCTGTTTTGTTTTGTTTTGTTTTTCGCTTTCACTGAACCCTCACTTCGTTGTACATACATCTCTAAAAGCCTAGTAGTGCTTCACACGCCATGTCCCATGTCGTGCACGCCATGTACAATGTTGTGTTGTTATACTGTACTTGTGTTTTTCGAAATATATGTGACTATCAAAGCGCGGGAATTTTAAGTCCGATTCCAAGAAGTGAAGGTAATACAGCAGTATAGGGCTGGGAGGTGGACTGCAGAAATTGTGTCGGAGGGTTGGAGGGAATGCAAAACATCAGAGTAAAGTATCAAGGACCAGAGGGAGCGAGTGAGAGGGGTGGGGTGCAGTAACCAAGCCGAGGGGGTGGTGTTCTTTCGTGTACGAGTAGAGAGAGGCAACGAACGGGAATCTTCCTATCGAAAGGCGCGGCGCTAGGCAGAGTAATATTACTGTACGTGCAGCCCCAGTCCGCAGTCACGTCGTCGACACAAACAGGTACAGCAGTACACCGGTACTCGTGCAACCAGGCAAACGCGGCGAAAGATAGAAGCGCGGTCGAATTGTGCCGAAACGGTTCGTGCATTCTCCGTTCTCCGTTCTCCGTTCTCCGTTCTCCGTTCTTCGTTCTTCGTTCTTCGTTCTCCCGCCTTCGCCAGAGGCTACGCACGGGCAGGCCGTTCTCCTCAGTGATGAGGTTCGTGCCGTAGGGCTTCGGCGGCTTTTTCGAGAAGGTTGAGCTTGCCGCCGTAGGTCTTCTGGAGGTTTTCGCGGGTGAAGACTTCGTCAGTTGGACCGTCTGCGACGATTCTCATGTTGAGCAGCACGAGCCAGTCAAAGTATTGGTTCACGGTCGCGAGATCGTGATGGACCACGAGGCAGGTTTTTCCAGCCTTTGATAGCGATCTCAGCACGGAAACGATCGCATCCTCGGTAGCAGCGTCGACGGCCGCAAAGGGTTCGTCGAGGAGGTAAAGCTCTGCATCCTGGACGAGGGCACGTGCCAGAAAAACGCGCTGCTGCTGACCGCCGGAAAGTTGGCTGATTTGCCGATCGGCGAGCGAGGCGATGCCGACCTGCTCAAGGGCTGCTCTCGCTGCTTCGAGTTGCGGCGCTCGGACGCGTCGCAACCATCCAAGATCGCGATAGGTTCCCATCGCGACCACATCGAGCGCCGTCACTGGAAAATCCCAATCGACACTCTCGCGCTGGGGAACGTAGCCGACGAGGTGGCGGGCCCGTCGATACGGTTTCCCGAAAATTCGAGCCCATCCAGAGGCTTTTGGAACAAGGTCAAGGCAGGCTTTGAGCAAGGTGCTTTTACCGGCGCCGTTCGGACCGACAATTCCGACGAGCTTCCCTTTCGGGATATTCAGTTCGATGTCCCAAAGCACCGGCTTGTTCTGGTATGCGACGGTGAGGTCGTGGATCGCCAAGGGGAGGTCCGGTGGATGCTCCTGCTCGCGCTGCAGCCTGGAAAACATGAGGTGGAAATTGAGATCTGGAGATCTTACTCAGCTGAGTGGGTAGCCTGAGACAGTTTACCATTTAGACCTGTTTCGGGGGGCCTCGCCTCCGAGCGCCCGAGTCAGGGTGGTGACATTGTGGTCAATCATCCCGATGTAGGTCCCCTCATAAGTGCCGGATGGACCCGTCGCATCCGAGAAAAGCTCGCCTCCGATCACCACTTCATGGCCTTGTGCCTGACAGCCTTCGATGAGGGCGCGAATGTTTTTGTCGGAAACACTGGTCTCCACGAATACGGCGGGGATCTTTCGCTCTACCAGGAATGTAACCAGATTCTCGATGTCGCGGACCCCTGCTTCTGATTCGGTGCTCAAGCCCTGGATGCCTCGGACGGTGAGACCATAGGCGCGGGCGAGGTAGCCGAAAGCATCGTGAGCCGTCACTAGAACGCGCTTGTTTTCGGGGATCGTTGCAATGGTGTCCTTGGCGTATTGGTCGAGCGCGGCGAGCTCAGCGAGGTAGTTTTCGCTGTTCTCGCGGAAGATTTCCGCCTGGTCGGGACTGAAGTCAGCGACTGCGTCGGCGACAACTCGAGCGGCTCGCATCCAGCCCGCCACATCCATCCAAACATGCGGATCATGATCGTAATCGTCCCCTGGCAGCAAGTAGTCGTCCTGGGCCAGGAGAGCTTCTGCCACGGGGTAGACTGGCTTCCCGTCTCGGGCCAGTTTTTCGAGAATGTCCGCCATTTTTCCTTCGAGATGGAGGCCGTTGTAGAGGATCACGTCGGCGGCCATGAGTTCTTTGACGTCGGCACTGGTTGCCTGGTAGAGGTGAGGGTCGACTCCTGTACCGATCAAGCCGGTGACCTGGGCCTCGTCGCCGACGATTTCGCTCGCCAGGTCGGCGATCATTCCGGTGGTAGCGACCACTTGGAAGCTACCATCTCCCTCGGTGCTTTCGGTGGTCACACTTTCGGTGCAACTGCTCACAAAAAAAGCCGCAGTGAGGATGAGAGCGCACCAGAGGCTTCTCCTAAAGATGGCGCTCGAGGGAGTGAAAGGGCTGGTGTTCATTTCTTCTTGCGCTTGGTGAGATCTCTCGGAAGGTAGCTGCCCGCTGAAATGCGCAGTCTCATGACTCGAGGCCAGCGCTGACCACAGCGATCCTGGGACAGATGCCGGAGTGGTCGAACGGGCTCGCCTGGAAAGCGAGTGTGCCGCAAGGTACCGAGGGTTCGAATCCCTCTCTGTCCGCTGTTTCTTTCCGGAAGGCAGTTTTCTCTCTTTCATGCGTTCAGTTTCGTTCGGGTAAAATGTAGCACGCGCTACAAAACGGTAACTTTGGCTACATTTTCCGGTTGTCAACGTTTTTCCGAGTCGGTAGTCTTTGAGGAGATGTCGACAACCGAAGCGAAAGCCAATGTTCACGAACGCGTCCGGAGGCAGCACGCCAGCGAGCTGGCTCAGGACTACGTTGAAGCGATCGACGAATTGGCGCGTTCGGGTCGAGTCATCCGAGTAAGTGATCTGCAGGAAGTCTTTGGGGTCTCTCACGTGACCGTGATTCGCACCTTGCAGCGGCTCGAAGAACAAGGCTTGCTCGAAAGTGCCAAGTCGAAGGAGATTGCGCTATCAGAAGATGGCAAAGCGCTCGCTTCTGAGGCAGCTGGGCGGCATGCTTTGTTGGTGGAGTTCCTTTGCCACATCGGTGTCAGTCCAGAGCAAGCCGATGCCGATGCTGAGGGTGCCGAGCATCATCTTTCAAAAGAGACGATGTCGGCGATCCGACGTTTTCTCGATCGGGCCTGAGGGGTGGAGCCTCTATTCCACTGCCCAGAAATCGCCCCCGGAGACTTCCGCGACAGTTTTCATCGATTCCCGGGCGAGCTCAGCCAGGGGATCATCGGCAGGGAGAGCGCCTTCGGGGAGCGTTGCGATGTAGATGGTATTGATTCGGACGGCTTCAGTTTCGTTCAGCTCCAGAACCGCATCGCTGAGGCTTCCTTCGAAGAGATCAGATGGTATGCCATCGCTCAGCAGGTAAATGGTATCGACTCGATTTCGGGGCACGATTCGTTTGAAGGCGTATTCGAGTGCTTCGATCATCGGGGTCTGGCCACTGGGTGTCATCTCGTTGATAAACTCGAGATTGCGTTCTTTGTGCTTTTCCTCGGCCTGCCCAAAATCGCGGCCTGGCACATTTTGTTCAGGAAATGTCAGGATCCCAAAACTGTGCTTCTCGCTGAGGCCTTGGACCATTGAGTCCATCTCCTGCTTGAGGTAGTTAATTCGGTCGGCCAGGAACATGCTCCCGCTCGTGTCGAGGATGAAGAGAAGATTTTTCCCGACCACTGAGCGTCCGTAAAACTCGCTGGCGAGGCTACTCCCATCGCCTTTCGCGGCGACCAGTTCCTCGTGGCGTTTCGCGAACGTCTCATCATCGAGCGGCTTCGGGTCGTAAACGCCTCCGGTCCCTTCCCACCAATTTTCCCAGCCGGTTTTGTCCATCCAATGCGATTCGCCAGTGAGGCGTAAGAGGGCATCGCGAGCGTGAAGGTTGAGGAGGGGATCGTCGAGCAGCGCGATCAGTGTTGGAATGGAACCTCGCCACTGCATCCGGGAAAGTGCCTCTGCTGCGGCAATGCGGGTGCCGTGAAAGGCTTCGTCATCGGCGAGCCACTCTGAAAGTGCGACCGCGTAGCGCTCGCTGGTGGCCTCGTTACCCAGTTTGGAGACCCCTTCGATTGCCAGTGCCCGCAATCGAGGGGAGGGGGCATCTTTGACCAGTCGGAGCAGGAAGACGCGGCTCTCAGCCCGACTCTGCTCGATAAAAGCGGCGAGCAGGTATCGGTTGAGCCGACTGCTGTCGGTCGCAGTTTTGCGGACTACCTCTTGCGCCGGTTCACTTTGATAAGAGGCAAGGACCGAGGTGAGATCCTCTTTGAGCGTGAGTGGAGTCCGGCGATTCTCGAGCAGCTCGATCACCATCTCGGCGCCAGCGCCATGGTCAAAAGCGGAAGCGGCAGTGACTGCTTCGCGAGCTGTTTTCTGATCCGGAGCGCGGATGGATTCCAGAAATTGGAGGCGCTGTTGAGGCCAGTCCTCGGGAGCATCCTGCGAATGGAGGGAGACGGCACCGACGAAGACAGCGGTGAAACATAGTGTGAGGGCCTTCATCGACGTCATTGGACGACAAAGACTCCACCCATTCAAGCCCCTTTCGACCTCATTATCTCTTAAAATTTTGTCAATGTGTGTTCACAATTAACCGCATTTTATAGCGTCAGTCACTGACAGCGTTTATGGACAGCTCTTATGGATACAGACCCGGCAGTTATTTTGCGATCGCTCATGCAAGCCGCCAGCATCCCTAGCTATCGTGCCCTAGCTAGCAAG
>JBCCBR010000305.1:0-4879 GCA_039033935.1 Verrucomicrobiota bacterium | reverse complement strand
GGAGAAACGGCAGCACCGGAGGACATCGATCCCTATGAGTGGACAGTCGAGTCTTACACATTTTCGGCGGAGGATCTCATCAACGGATTTATCTCTCCAGATCGTGGTTCCCTGAATGCTCCGTCCCTTCCGCGCGAGGGAGCATCGGACGAGGAGTGGATGACCTTTCTCAAAACCAGCAACAGCGTCGTCGCGCACTACCTCGAGATCCAGGGGATGACGCTGCCGGAGGGCTCCGTTGTCTGTTTTGATCCTCGCACATTCACCCTCGTCGCGCGTCTCCCTCGCGTCGCCCATGGTTCTCTGCTTTTCCTTTCCGAGAGATACCTCGCTTCGGCCGAGAGATATCTGCAGATCAGTGGTCTGCTGATCGAGGGAGAAATCGGGACAATCACTGATCTCACTGAAAAAGCTTCAGAGATCTCGGATCACAGCAAGCTGCTGGGAGAATTGCTCGCAGTCGAGGGCGTCACCGTCGTTTCGAGAGCGTGGGGTGAGGCGAGGAGCGGGCAGCGTCTGCGGATCGCCCATGCAGTCGAACGCGGGAAAGCGGCAGACCTTTTCCTCGACGAGGAGAGCACGATTGAATACTCGACCGAGGTCTTCGACTACGGGACGATCTGGGAAATCGATCCGGTTCTCAGTGCAGATGAGGTTACCGTCGATGTCAGCGTTTCGGTGGAAAACCATTATCGCCCTCCCGCAAAGCGAGTCGCTCAGATTGCCGACACGGAGGGCACCAGCGTCGAGATAGCCCTGATCGACACTTTCACCTCGGCCCACACCTCCCAGCACAGTCTCGCCGCAGGGAAGTCCCGGCTGCTCGGGGCTTGGAAACTGGAGGGCCAGCAGGAACCGGTCGAGCCGGCCCGGATGCAGGCAGTGTTTCTGACTGTCGATGTCGTGAAAAGCATCCCGGTTCGCAACTCGTCTCTCACGGGTCTGATCGACCGGATCGGAGACGAAATCGCAGTGATCCCCGAAGGGAAACCCGAATACCCGACCGTCGCTGAAGAGATTCCCGAAGGAATGGTTGTGAGGCGCTTTTACATTCCTCCCACCTTTCTCTCCGACAGCGGCAGAGCCGATCGAGCTTCGGTTGACTCGTTTTCCGAACCTGCATCTGTCGGTGAGCCGCGATTCACCGTTCGGGCGACCGCAAAAGACATCCTCGCATCAGCGGGAGTGCCATTCCCACCCGGATCCTCGGCCAACTACCTCGCCGAGGAGTCGACTCTGGTGATTCGTAATACGCCGGAAAACATGCCGTTCGTCGAGGCCTACATGATGTCGATAACGACCTCGCCGGAGAAGCACGTCATCGTCCGCGCATGGATCTGTGAGGCAAAGGAAGAGGTTTTTGAAGACTTCGTCCGGACGACGAGAGGTTTGTCCGATCACACGGCCCAGTGGCAGTCGCTCAGCGATCGGGATGACGTCACCATCGTCTCCCACTGCTATCGGGAGTCTCGCAGTGGATTGCGCAGCAGAATCGAGACAGGGCAGACCTACTCTTATCCGAACGGGCTCTCCCTGATTGAGCCGGGCGTCGAGGCGAGTGACCAGAAAAGTGGCCTCCTTCCACGGGTAAACGAGAAGCTCGTCGGATTTCTCTTTGAGTTCGATCCGGTTTTGGGCGCTGATATGCAGACGGTCGATATCGGCTTCGCGATAACCAGAGACACCGCGCCGCCCGCCAGAGAATTGCCGCAGCAGCCCGGGGAGGGTGAGGACGCGATCATACTTGATGCGCCGGCGACCACATTTCACGAATCGACCTTCGTCTCGGAGACCATTTTCAGGGACGGCGCGATCCGCTTCGTCGGGACGATGAAGCCGTCGGGGGACGAACGATTCGAGCGGGAAAACCTCGCCCACGGCGTCTTTCTCAGTGTCGACCTCGTCGAGCTCGAATCAGATTGAAGTGAGCCGACTACCGACGGCTGATTTGCAGGCGCAGGGCGAAATGTCTCGATTCCCTCCAATGCCAGCGATAGAACGGGAGCATGTCGGTAAGCCGCATTTCTTCCTTCCTTCTAGCGATCCCACTGCTGCTGTTGCCATGGATCACCGCCTGCAGCCAGGAATCTGAGGACGCCGAGCCAGATGCGGTCGATCCGAATGAATGGCTGATTCGCGCCTACACCTTCCCATCGCGGTCGCTCAATGGCGGTTTTGCTTCGCGCGAGCGGGGCTCGCTGAGAGCGCCTGTCCCACCGGCAGACGACGCCACTGAGGAGGAGCTGATCGAGTTTTTGAAAAAGAGCAGCAGTGTGGTGCTGCATTTCCTGGAGGAGCAGGGCGTCTCGATGCCGGAGGGGGCCGTGGTGGCTTATGATCCCGAGACCTACACGCTGGTGGCGAGACTTCCCCGGGTCGGGCACAGTTCTATCATCTTCCTCTCGGAAAATATGCTCATGGGATTTGAGAGCTTCCTGGTCCACGAGCTGACTCTGCTGCAGGGCGATGCCGGAGTGATTCGCGGCGCAATGGAAGCTGCGGCGACGGCGTTGAATCACAGAGACCTACTCGATGAACTGCGCGTCTCTGACGACATCGAGATCCTGGAGGAAACTCGCCTCGAATCCCGCAGCGGGATGCGGAGCAAAATCGACTTCCAGCGCGGGCAGTCGATCGCATCGGACCTGTTTCTGACTGATGACGATCAGGTGGATTACGGTTCCAAAGAGTATCGCTCGGGACTGTTTTTCGAAATCGATCCGATCCTCGGCGCAGACGAGAGCACCATCGATCTGAACCTCTCGCTGACCCATCCGCTCAGTGAGCCGGCGGTGAGGTCCGAGCCGTTTACATTTCGCGGAGAAAGGACGATTTCATCTCCGTTGACGGACACCTTTCCCACAAGTCTCAGCTCCCAATATACAGTGAGATCAGGCACGACGAGACTGCTTGGCGCGTGGAGTCTGAATCCGGCCTCTGGAGTAGTGGAAGAAAATACCGCGCAGATAGCCTTCATCTCTGCAGATGCAGTTAAGATTCTTCCGGTGCTGGATGGTTCGCTCACGAGTCTCGTAGAGGAGCATGCCGACAAGGTTGAGAAGATCCCGGAAGGCGAACTCGTTTACGAACAGGTCGCCGAGGAAATCACTGAGGGAATGGTCGTGCGCCGCTTCGTGGTGCCTCCGACTTTTTTGTCGTCGATGGGCAGCGGCAGCTCATCTGGCGCAGGAGGTGCCCCGGCAGATCCCTTTGCAGCCCCGGTAGAGTCAGAGCCGCGTTTTACGATTCGGGCTACAGCGAAAGACATACTCTCCTCCGCAGGGATTCAGTTTGCTCCGGGTTCATCCGCAAACTATCTGGGGGAGACTTCGACCCTGATCATCCGAAACTATCCCGATCAAATCGAGCTGGTAGAGGCTTACCTCGCGTCGGTCGTGAGCGGAGTCGAAAAATCAATCCGCGCCGAAATCTATGTCGCGGAAGGTCCAGGATCGGAACTGCGCGAATTTGCCAGATCGGTCAGACTATTACCTGACCACGAGGCTCAGTGGCTCGAACTGCGTGATCGGGAGAGCATCCGGATTGTCGATTCGCTTTATCTCGAAGGTCGCAGCGGTCAAAGGTCAAAAATCGAATCCGGTCGACTTCACGAGTTTCACACCGGGGTTCAACTGGTCTATCCGGAAAAAGAGGGCGAGGTCGGGCCATCCGGGTTGGTTCCTGAGACTGAAAATATGCTGATCGGTTCTTCGTTTGAAATGGATCCGGTGCTGGGAGCCGATGAGGTGACGATTGATTTTTCGTTTTCGCTGAAACGACATTTTGCTCCTGCTGAGCGGAGAGGCGAAGCTAACGTTGATCTCAACGCTGAGACAATCGGGTTGGATGGACCAACCACGACCTTTCACGAAGGATCCTTGTTGCTCGCCACAGTGTATCGAACCGGGAGCATGCGACTCGTCGGATTTCTGAAACCACACGGGACTCCCGAATACGACAACGCAGATATTCTTCAGGCCGTCTTTCTCCGGCTGACTATTGGGAAGCTGGAGTAAACACAGTGCGATCTGGTCGGGCCACAAAAAAAGCGAGGCGTGTGCCCCGCTTTTCTTCGTTTAAGATCGAACGGATGCTTTACGAACTCAACGCTGCCAGATCTCTCGCCGAGCGTGCCTTGAGTCGGCTTGCTGCGTTCTTGTGAATTGCCCCACGCTTAGCCGCTTTGTCCGCCGCTGAAGACAGGGACTGGTGTGCTGCCTGGGCAGCTTCAGCATCCTTAGCTTCGACCGCAGTCGAGACGCGCTTACGAAATGTGCGGATACGGGACTTGAGGACGCGGTTGCGTTCGCTGCGAGTCGCGGTTTGGCGGACGCGCTTGAGGGCTGATCTGGAATTGGCCATGTCTGTTGGTGGTTTTCGAACGGGAGTTCCGGTCTCGGGAGATAGAAAGCGCGGAATTTACGTTTCGGGCGTGATCAGTCAAGCGGTAACTCGGGTAGAGGAGCATCGAGCAGCGCCGGATCGAAACCCTCTGCAATCAGCAGATCATACCCGCTCTCAGGGGCGCCGTGGTCGATCAGGTGAGGGTGGTTCGCGAGAGTCGGTCGCTCACCGAGCTGTTGGAGCGGAGTCGCGATTGGCTGGGCGACTGCGAGCGGTTCTACTGTGACGCTGGGGTCGACTCCGCTGCGGCGACCTCGCGGGAGTGGATCTTCTGAGACATAGACTTTCGCCCCGATGCCGACCTGATTGAAAAGCTGGACGATGTCGCGGCTTTTCATCCGGATACAGCCGTAGCTTGCAGGCCTCCCAATATTCCGTTCCTCTGGGGTGCCGTGAATGTAGATGTAGCGTCGGTAGGCGTTTTCGTTCCTATCTTCCAACCCATTGAGCCAAAGTATTCGAGTGACGATGGGGT
>JBCCBR010000304.1:0-4880 GCA_039033935.1 Verrucomicrobiota bacterium | reverse complement strand
GGTCTAATCGAAATCAGCGAACCCGCTTCCTCATGAAATTGGGCCGCGGGAACTGCCTCACCGATGGCCTCGACCACCGCGGCTCGATCAGCGGGACGATCGACAGTGCCCCCCAATTCCACGTGAAAATGGTCGTAGGCAACGACGACATCTCCAAAGCCAGCAGTCTCCAGAGCAGTGAGGCTGCGGGAAGTCAGTTCCTTCTCAATGCTTTCTCGATGGAAGTAGCGTGCCAGCAGTGTCGACCCTCCTACTACCAACAAAAAAATGATCACCAGGAAAACAAATCGCATAAACTCCAAGGGAGGGAGAGCCGGTTAAGATAATCAAACTTTTTAAATTTCTCAATCATAATTCAACCAAGCGACCTTTTCTCTCAAGAATAAGAATTCGCTTGCTGCTTTGGGTTGACGAACCGGTCGATTCCACGGACCGATCGACCATGCTCGGCCGGTTTATCCTAACCCAGTGGTCTCAAATCAAAGCAGCCTGGTCGGAGGGTGGAATCACCGCGATCTGGCACTTGTTCATCTCAAGGGATGCCCCGGTCGTTTTCCAAATTGTGAAATAAGGGCTATGCGGAGTGGGAGCGGTCATCGTTCACAACCTCGCGGTCTTCCTCTTTGCGGAGACTCTGTTTCCGGTGACGGAAGACTCTGGGCTCGACTCACCCGCTCTTCGGGCAAACTTAATCAAAGCGAACCTGGCAGCCTTTTTCTTCGGCAACGTTTTCGCCTATCTCATGAATGCCTGGCTCGTGTTTACCCCGGGCCGCCACAGCCGTCTCCGTGAATTTGCGATTTTCACAGCGATTGCCCTTCTCAGTTTCTCGCTTGGGCTGTTCGGAGGCCCGTTTTTCTTCGGAGAGGGCTCCAGCGTCGTTCTCGCTCAAGCCGGCTTCACCGTGACTTCGGCTGTGGTCAATTTCCTCTGCCGGAAATTCCTCGTTTTCCAAAGGTGAGCCGCTCTCACGAGTTGCACGTCGAAGGCCTGGACTCGACTACTCGAGGCCACGACCATCGAAGATGATCTGTTCGAGCTCGGCCTGTGCATTGGTCTGCGGAACCCAAAAGCCTTGGATGATCATCTGCCGGGTCATCTCCGGGTCGACATGATCAGCATTTGGCTGAGTTCTGATCTGCTCTGGAAGCACCTCAGGAGAGTTTGCCTCGACTCGTTTCTGAAGGTGGCGGATCACTTTCAGATCAGAAATGTAAACGCGATGCTCTTCGAGGGTCTCAATCGTGGCTTCGTTGCCATCGCTGAGCTGGTATCCTGCAAAACGCCATCCGCTCGACGTCCGAAAGACAAAGAACAGTTCCCCCTTGTGGTAGTAGTAGAGGTCGGTGACGACACCGTGGTCGCCGCCGAGGCTGACCTCGAGCTTCACCAGCTCATCCTGCCAGAAATAGCGCTTCACAGTGAATCCGTCTGGCCCGTCTTCGCCGAACTGTTCAACGATCGGTCGGATCGAGTAGCCCTCGATCTGCCCATACCATTTTCGGATATCGCTGATCTGATGGTCAACGCAGTGAGCCTGAACAAAGGCGTTTGTCGCAGGAGAAAGAAAGACAACCGCAACGGCGGCGAGGAAGGTATTTCGTAGATTCATCGGTTCGTTCTTGGTCGAGGAAGTCTGGACATTTCAAACCGAGGCGTCATGCACAATTTTGCCCGATCAGCACCTGGGCTCATTGTCTCAAACCCCAAAAGGCCGCCCTCGCGAAACATCGCAAAGACGGCCTGAAGATTTTGGGAGCTGGACTCAGATATTGGAGATCAACCTTTGTCGCCCTGCATCTCGGCAGCAGCTTCGGCACCGCGCTCAGCCATCGCCGCCTTGCGGCTCATCTTGACTCGCCCGCGCTCATCGATCCCGATGCACTTGGCCCAGACCACATCGCCAACTTTGACGACGTCTTCGACCTTGTTGACTCGGAAGTCTGCCAGCTCGGAAATGTGGATCATGCCATCTTTACCAGGCAGCACTTCGATGAAGGCACCGAAGTTGGTGGTCGAAACGACCTTACCTTCGTAGAGCTCTCCGACCTCGATTTCGGCGGTGACTCGCTTGACCAGCTGCATTGCTCGATCAAGAGCCTCCTGATGCGCTGCGTAGATGTTGACCGTGCCATCGTCATCGATGCTGATCTCGGTCCCGGTCTCGCTCTGGATGCCCTTGATGTTTTTACCGCCAGGCCCGATCAGCTCGCCGATCTTGCCGGGATCAATTTTGGTGCTCTCAATTCGAGGCGCATGCGCCGACAGCTCTGCCGGTCCATCAATCGCCTGATTCATCACCTTAATCACTTCCATGCGGCCGCGCTTCGCTTTGTCGATTCCCTCAAAGAGAATATCGAGCGAAATACCGGGGAGCTTCAGATCGAGCTGGTAGCCGGTGACACCTTCGGTCGTGCCACAGAGCTTGAAGTCCATGTCTCCGAAGAAGTCCTCTGAACCAATGATGTCCAGGATCGTGAGGTAGCGTGCGAGGTTGTCACCATCGAACTCGGTGACCAGTCCACATGAAATCCCAGCGACAGGACGGCGCAGCGGCACACCTGCATCGAACAGGGCCATCGACCCGGAACAGACTGAGGCCATCGAGGTGGAACCGTTTGACTCCATCACCTCACTTGAAATACGAATCGCATAAGGGAACTCCGACTCGTCTGGAACAACCGGCTTGAGCGAGCGCTCGGCGAGGTCACCGTGACCAATTTCGCGCCGGTTGAGGCCACCCATACGGCCGGTTTCTCCGACACTGAACGGCGGGAAATTGTAGTGCAGGATGAAGCGCTTGGTGTCTTCACCACCTGCGTAGTTGTCGAGATACTGGCGCTCGTCTCCGGGCGCGAGAGTTGCGACAGCAAGGGCCTGGGTCTCGCCACGGGCAAACAGGGCGGTCCCGTGCGTCCTCGGCAATACCCGAGTCTCAGCCGAAAGCGGGCGGATGGTCTCACTATCACGCCCATCGCAACGCTTCCCTTTGTCGAGAATACTGATCCGGAAAGCCTTCTTCTGGACGTAGTCGAAGCACTGATCCATCTCGAAGGAGGTCGCCTCAGGGAACTTTTCCAAAATCGCGGCTTCCAATTCGTCGCGGAGGATGCGTGTCGCTTTTCCTCGCTCGTGCTTGCTCGGCTTGTAGATCGCATCTTCGATCCGGTCGCCGATCACCTCGTAGGCAATTTCGAGGAGCTCATCTTTCACTTCGAGAAGATCGTAGTCGCGTGTCTCTTTACCGACGAGGCGCTTGAGCTCTTCCTGAGCATCGAGCAGCGGCTGGATCGACTCTTGAGCGAATGTGAGAGCTTCCTTGAGCTTCTCGTCGGGGACTTCGTTCGCACCGCCCTCGATCATGATCACCTTATCGCGCAGACCAGCGTAAACGAGGTCGAGCTCGCTGTTTTCACGCTGTTCGAATGTCGGATTGGCGACAAATTCACCGTCGACCAGACCCACTCGGACGGCACCGATGGGACCAGCGAAAGGAATATCTGACACTGCCAGAGCGGCAGAAGCGCCGTTCATCGAAAGGATGTCCGAATCGTTCTCTAAATCGGCGCTGAGCAGCAGTGATATGATCTGCGTGTCGTAAAAGTAGCCCTTCGGGAAAAGGGGCCGCAGCGGACGGTCGGTCATCCGGCAAGTGAGAATTTCTTTCTCAGTCGGACGACCTTCGCGCTTGAAGTAGCCGCCGGGAAACCTCCCCGCCGCCATTGCTTTTTCTTTGTATTCGACTGAAAGAGGAAACCAATCCTGGCCCTCCCGAACTTTGGTTTGGGACACTGCCGTTACGATGACAACGGTCTCACCGACTTGAATGGTGACGGCTCCGTCGGCAAGCTTTCCCATCTTGCCGGTCTCAAATGTCATTTCCTGGCCGCCAACCGTGGCGGTCACTTTATGGATACTCATATTTCTTATTGTTGTTTTCTACTTTGGAATTGTTTCGGGTGTTTTACCCGGTTTTGGGTTTGTGGCGCAGCTTCGTGCTGTGCCGCCGAGTCAGATCTTCGCTTGATCGCAATGACCTTCGGCCGAGGTGGAGAACTGAGAGAAGACCTCGGCTGACCAAGGTGGAGGCTCCCCCAGTAGGGTCTTCAGACAGTGCTGGCGCTGCCTGAAAACGGAAAAAGCGCCGTGGCGGCGCTTTTTCATTGAGGAATTATCGACGCAGACCAAGCGTTGATATGACCTTTTGGTATCGATCGTTCTCAGTGCGAGCAAGGTAATCGAGCAGCTTGCGGCGGCGAGCCACAAGGCGCAAGAGACCCCGGCGTGAGGACTTGTCCTTTTTGTTCACCGACATGTGGTCGGTCAGCTGTTTGATACGATCGGTAAGCCGCACAATCTGTACATCGGCACTGCCGGTGTCGTTACCGTGAAGCTGGAATTCAGCGACGTTTTCGCTGAGTTGTTTTGCAGAATCGCTCATTGGAGGTTTATTTTTGGCGTCACCTTGACGCCTGACAATTAATCTTTCTTTCGATTAGAGCGCGCACTCAACCACATCGGGGCTCTCTTGCAATGGATATTTCTGCGAGGTAGTCAGGTTTTCTAAGTTTTTCCGATCAATTTTCCCCAATCCCACGTAATCTAAGATCATGCCAGACGAGGCGCCAGAGGAGGTTCCAGATTTGCTCCCGATGATCGTTCTACGGGAGTCGACCCTCTTCCCGCATGCCTACGTGCCGCTCTTTATCTTCGAGCAACGGTATCGGGACATGCTCCAGCACGCTCTTGAGCGGGAAAGAATGTTCTGCATTGGTCATGTCCGCCCCGGGGTCGAGCCCGAAACCAGCACCGATCCAGTCCATCGCATCACCACAGCTGGTCTCATCCGCGCCTGCGTGACGCACGATGATGGAACTTCG
>JBCCBR010000303.1:0-4880 GCA_039033935.1 Verrucomicrobiota bacterium | reverse complement strand
GGGATGGACCGCGCCTTTGGAAAGTTGAGGCAATCGCTCGAGACGCTCGGGATGCGGGAAAACACCCTCCTGTGGTATTGCAGTGACAACGGGGCATTACCAAAAGTCGGCCGGACGGGAGGTTTTCGGGCCGATAAAGGAGATGTCTACGATGGTGGCTTACTGGTCCCATCCATTTTGGAGTGGCCTGCTCGATTCCCCAAGCCAGCGGTGATCGAGGCTCGCTCGAACACCTTTGATATCTTGCCCACCGTTCTCGAACTCGCTCAGATAGATCGACGCTCAGCCCATCAGTTAGATGGGGAGAGCCTGCTTCCGCTGCTCGAGGAGACCGCAACGCAGCGAACTCGCCCTATGGGGTTCTGGGATAATTTAGCTCGTGGTATCAGCACTCCGAGCGAGAACTGGATGCAGGAGCTGAAGGAAGCTCAGGCTCAGGGGGGCGATTTACCTCCGAATAGCGATGTCGTCGCAGCGATGGCTTTGCCAGATCCTCGTGTCTCAAAAGATTCGTTTCCCGGGCACTCGGCATGGATTGACGGCGATTGGAAACTCCACCGGATCGAATCAAAGGCCGGTCAAGTGAAGGTCGAGCTTTACGATTTAAAGAGTGATCCTTTTGAAGAAACCGATCTGGCCGGGGAAAATCCGGATCGTGTCGAAGCGATGCAGACAGCGTTGCAGGAGTGGTTGAGCGACGTCGTCGACAGCCTCAATGGCGAAGAATACGAAAGCTGACGGAACAAACAAAAAGCCTCACCACTCTTTGAGCGATGAGGCCTTCCTGAGGCGTGCGAACGATTCAGGGGAATTTGTTTATTGCGGGTAGGTGTATCGCGCCGCGGGGAGTTCACAAACTGCCGGCTGTTCAACATCTGCGGGAATGATGAGGCGCTGACCGGGATGGATCCGATTGAAGAGGATCCCGTTGGCGCGTCTGAGTTCGAGCCAGCCAATTCCATAAAGACGGCTGATCGAGGAAACAGATTCGCCCCGGCGGACGGTGTGGTAGATCTGCTCGGTTGGGATAGATATCTGCTCGTCTAAAACCTCCGCGTGGGGTTGTGAAGTCGAGTAGGCGGGCCGCTCTACTGCCGGAGGGTTGTAGTAGTATTGGGTGTCACTACTGCTGGGCGACTGAGGCGGCACAGGCGTCTGATATGGCGGCGCGACTGGTGGCGTGGGCGCTGCATATCGCTCATAGCCGGGCGCTTCATATGTGTGAGCAGGCGCCTCGAATACTGGAGCAGGTGTCGTTGGAATGATGAGCTGCTGCCCCGGATGAATCACGGTCGAGGCGAGGCCGTTGTGGGTCATGATCTCGTGGTAGGAGACTCCGAAATGGTTGCCAATTCTCGACAGGTTGTCGCCGGGTTGAACGGTGTAGACTTCGTCACCGCGAGTGCTCAGGGAGCCGACGGTCAACACAAGCGCAGCACAAAGGATGGATGGGATCAGGTTCGTCTTCATGGTCAGAATCGGGTTTAAGATTCAGAAGTGAGACGATTGGGGAGATCCGTTTATGCTTGCCGGTGCCACCAGTCTGGAGCCTTGGTCGCGCCCTAAGAGACCCCTCCGTGGTCACGTTCGCTTACTTTCACTGGCTCGGAAACGAGCCAAGCAGGTCACTGTTTTTCCGCTGAGAGAGTCTTGATCTCTTCAATTCGTTGCCCGATCCGATCCCTGTCGAATTTGGTGTGATCTGCTGCATCTGCTTCCTCGGCAACCAGAACAGCCATGTCGATGACCACCTCACGGCGCGCATCGTCGCTGCATTTTGAAGCAATCTGCTCGAGTGCCGAAAGGAGTCCGAGCACGATTTCAGGTCGGTCCGCTCCATAGTTTCGGAGCTGTAGAAAAGCGGCATCCAACAGGTTGTGAAAGCTGGTTGGATTGAGCCGTAACCTAAGCTGTCCTTCCTCATCACGAAATTCGGTGGACGAGAGTTCGCGTTCGGCGATGCGGCCGAGAGCGACGGTGAGGAGATCGATACAATTGATCGCCGTGAAAGGATCATTGATCCCTGGCGAAAGGGCTCTCACTCCGATCTCGACCAGTTGTCTGATTTCGAATTCAAAGTCCTGGTCCGGTGTCCTCTGACGACCAATTATAAAGCAGTTGAGAAATCGGCGCTGAGCTTCGTCTGAGAGTTCGCCCGATCGCTCATAGGCGAAAAGGCAATCGCCAGCGAGGAGGAGTTCGCCAACCTTGATGATGACTCGGACTCGACACTCTTCGCTCGCCGCAAGTCGAGTCAGCTTCTCGACATCGACAAACTGGAGGTAGCCACCTTCGTCAGAATTGACGGATTTTTCGTTATTCAGCTCCTGCCACTGCTCTCTTTCTTTTTCGGCTACTGCTTCTTCTGTATTTTTGCTTTCGGATTGAGGGAACACTTCGTCGACGCGTTCAAAGAGCCGGACGGCGACTGTCTCGACAACGTTTTCGGCCTGGAGCGATCGGACCAGTCGATCCACGAAGAAGATAAAGAGTCCGAGGCTGACCAGGGTCAGTGTAAACGCTACCAGCGCCGATATTTGGGGAAGCGATTCATCGCGGGCGGAACGCAGCACGATGAGGCTGAAAAGGAATGTGCCGAGTAGAACCCCGAGAGTGATCTGATTGCTTCTCGCCCGAATGAAATTGTGGAGGACGCGAGGCCCGAATTGTGAGGAAGCGAGTGTTAATGCTACCAGTGTGGTAGAGAAAACCAGCGCGGCGAGACTGATGATGCCAGACGCAGAGGTTGATAGGAGCGTCCGCACTCCGTCCGCCGAGAAATTGTCAAAGAGGCCGAGAGGAGTGCTCAAAAGCTTTCGGTCGACCGCAATCAACGCTTCCGCCGATAGAATCGAACCAACTGCAATCGCTGAGGGAACAAACCAGAAAGACAATCGCGTTAGCTCGAAAAGGTATTTCAGTCTCGATATCATCTGATGCCGCGCGTTTTCTTGATGGGTTTAGGAGATGGAGACGCCTTAGCAGGGGTTGCCCAGAGCGACGAAGCCCAGGATCTAGCGAAGTGACCGAAAAGCCTGGCCCCGGAACAATCCGGAACAAGAGCGATGTGAGCAGGTGAAATCGAGAGATCGGAAAAAGCGATGCAGGGCAGTCGGTCAAACAGACGGCTCCTTCAGAATCAGCTCGATGGCTTGCTCCGTGCGATCGGCAGCGTCGCCGGCCATTCCGTTGGTGTAAAACCTGACTATGCCGTCCCGATCGACGACCGCAAATCTTTCGGTGTGGGGGAGTTCTGAGTTTTGTCGTTGAGGCAGTGTCCCGTCGGCTTTTCCGGTATCGATGAGGAAGTCGTGACGGATAATTCGAGCAATCGTGCCTGGGTCGCCGGTCAAAAAATGCCAGCGATCACCTGCGTCAAAGCCCGCCGCGTATTGGGCAAGGCGCTCTACCGTGTCAGTCTGTGGATCCACCGAAATTGAAACGAGTTCGATCCGCTCGTCATTAGCAAAACGCTCCTGCAGGGTGAGGAAGCGACGAGAGAGGAAGGGGCATTCTCGGCCGCAGGACGTAAAAATGAAGTTCACGACCCAGATTTTACCTTGGAGCTGACGCGAGGCGAAGGGCTCGCCCCGGTGTGAGGTGAGCACGAATGGCTCGACGAGTTTGTGTTTCCCGAGAACGACGGGCTGAGGAGCCATCTTGCCCGGTTGATCGCAGCTGATCACGAGAAATGCCGCCGCTGCAATGACGAACGGAAGAATGCCGGTTTCGAAACGTCTCATACTGCCGTTTATTACGATGATGAGACCTCTTGCAATGGCATTTAGAACCGGGATTTTGATGCCTCTTGCCGCAGTCCTGGTTGGATGTGGCCCAGATGAAAGCTCTTCGGATACCGCTGAGAAGGTTCCTCTGGTCGACCAGCGAGTTCGCAATGAGTTCCAGGTCAAAGCAATCTTTCACGAGCTGCGCTACGATGATCCGAAAATCTGGATCATGGATCACGAGACGATCCCTGGCTACATGGAGCGGATGGTGATGCCGTTCCATGTCAAAGAGGGCCTCCAGGTCGAGGTTCCAGAGCGGGGCACCGAGGTCTCCTTCCGCTACACTGTCGATCCGGCAGAGGGGTCCTGGATTGAAGACATCAAACCGACTGGTCGTTTTGTCGAAGTTCCTGAGCCTGAACCGATAGAGCCTCTCGTTCCGCTAGTGAAAATCGGAGAAAAGCTGGAGGATTTTGTGCTGACCGACCAGCGCGGCGTAGAGGTGGAGCTGTCCGATTTCCGAGGCAAAGCGGTCGTGATCACATTCATTTTTGTTTCCTGCCCGGTCCCCGATTTTTGTCCGGCAATGATGCGAAATTTCGCGCTGCTCCAGCAAGAGCTGGTCGAGGCCGGAGTGGGGCAAGTTGACCCTGATGAGTGGCATCTCTTGACCATCTCATTTGATCCGACCCGAGACACGCCCGAGATGCTACGTCAGTATGGTGAAGCTTATGGTGCCAACGAAGAAAATTGGTCCTTACTGTCGACTGTTGGTCACGAAGAGGCCCTCGAAGACCTCGCGGGGCGGGTCGGCTTGAAGTATCGCAGAAAGGACGGGACTCTGGACCACAATCTGAGGACTCTGGTGCTCGATCGTGATGGCCGCGTCGTTCGGCTCTTCACCGACGAGACCTGGGAAGTTGAGGCGGTCCTGGATGAGATCAAACGCATCACCGCTGCTCCTGATGAGACCTGAGGTGATTTCCCGCTCCGTGAACGCGTCTCTCGGTTTTCCCCGGGGAGTTCGTTACCTGTTGGCATGAAACACTTGTTGGCAACTTCACTGCTATTTGTCTTCACGAACACCTGCGAAGACATCGCCATTGCGTTTTACGATACGCTGGAACGGCACGGGTTTTCCAAGGACTCGCG
>JBCCBR010000302.1:0-4896 GCA_039033935.1 Verrucomicrobiota bacterium | reverse complement strand
CGGATGGGACAGGGCGACCGATGAATTCGCTGATCGAAATCCCGGCAAACCTCCCTCGTTTTGTCGTCCTTCCAAAGATCGGCAAAACTCAGCTGGTGATGTATCTCGACGACATCATTCGTTTTGCACTCGACCAGGTATTCTCCAACTTCCCCTACGACCAGTATGAGTCCTACGCGATCAAATTCACGCGGGACGCCGAGCTCGAGTTCGACGATGACTTCACCGAGAGCTACTACGAGAAGCTCGCCGACAGTCTCAAGGCGCGCGAAGAAGGTCCGCCGGTGCGGGCCAATTTTGACCATACATTTCCGAAACCGTTCCTTAATCTGGTGCTGCGCAAACTCAACGTAGCGGGGTCGGATTCGCTCTACCCCGGGGCTCGCTACCACAACCGGCGCGATCTTCTTCAGTTCCCCCAATTTGGTCGCAAGGATCTTGAATACGCGAAGGCGAAACAAGTCCGGGTCAAAGGGATCAAGGAAGGCAAACTGAGCTTCTTCCAGACCATTCGAAAACGCGATCTGCTGCTCCATTTTCCCTACCAGCCTTTTCGCATTCTCATCGCGCTGCTTCAGGAGGCCGCGATCGATCCGCTTGTTCAGAGTATCCGCGTGACCCAGTATCGGCTCGCCAAAGACTCCTCGATCGCAAAAGCCCTGCAGGCGGCAGCCCGCAATGGCAAAGACGTCTTTGTCCTCGTCGAACCGCAGGCCCGATTTGACGAGGAGGCCAACATGACCTGGGCAAGCCGCTACCGATCAGCCGGCGTCCGGGTTCAGCTCGGTGTTTCCGGCCTCAAAGTCCACAGTAAAATGGTGCTGATCACGAGACGCGAGTCTTCGCGCCTGAAACACTACTCAGCGCTCGGGACCGGCAACTTCAATGAAGACACCGCGAGGCTGTTTGCCGACCATCTCCTGCTGACCTACGATCAGGAAATCGGCGATGATATATCTGAAATCTTTCGGTTTTTCGAGCAACCTTATCGCCCTCCTCAGCTGAAACACCTCGTCGCCGCGCCATTCTCTTTGCGCGAGTTTCTGCGGGAAAAAGTCGCGCTCGAAGTTGAGAATCACAAGGCAGGTCTGCCCGCAAAGATTGCAATCAAGGTCAACAATTTCTCAGATATCGAAATGACGGACCTGCTCGAGGACGCCGCTGGCGCCGGAGTTGAGATCCGGCTGATTGTGCGCAGCATGTTTTCCATGGTGGTGGAAGAGGATTCTCCAATTGAAGCCATCAGCCTGGTCGACAAGTATCTCGAGCATTCACGCTGCTTCATCTTCGAAAACGGTGGCTCGCCACTCTACTTTCTCACCTCAGCTGATCTGATGCCGCGCAATCTCGACAGTCGGGTCGAGACAGCGTTCCCGATCTACGATCGAAAACTGCGCAAGCAGCTCAAAGGCTACTTCGACATACAGTGGTCCGACAACGTCAAGGCGCGAATCCTCGATCGCAATCTCAGCAATCGCTACCGCGAGCGGGGGGAGGTTGAAGAGGAAATTCGGTCGCAGTTTGCGATTCCGGAGTTCCTCGAATCCGCCCAATGAGGAATAGCGCAAAGGCCTCGAGGCACTCAATGCCAGAAGGTCTCAAGAGCGTCGGTGACCAGTTTGGCGGAGAAGTAGCGCCGCTTGCTGGGGCGATAGAATTCCAGAGTGAATTCCGTGCCGAGCGGCTTGTCCCGGATCAGATCGAGCAGGTGATGACGACGCTTGATCGCGACGCCGTTGCATTTCACGATCACATCCTCGACCTTGAGGCCCGCGCGATCGAGCGCTCGATCAGCAAAGACCTGCTTCACGATGAGCCCCTGCAAGTCGCGGGGGAGCCGCGCCAGTGAATCGTGATCGGCAGTCCAGACTTCCCAAACGAATCCACCAAGGCAAGGGGTCTGGGCGGAATTTTTGCTCTTCAAAAGAGCCCGAATCGCAGTCGGCGGCGAGACCAAACTGATGCCGGATGAGGGGCTCTTGTCTCCGATCAGCCGGCCATGCTGAATCCCGACAATCTGACCGTATTCATCGACCCAGATTCCACCGGAGGTCAGAGTCGGGTTGATTCCACCGACGAAGTAATTAGCGAGATAGCCTCCCGAAGAGGAGAAGTCGGTGTAACTGATCCGGCTGTCGGCCACCTTGCCAGGGACGGCGAGGGTGCGACGCCTCAGAGCCGGTCCGAAATTAAAGATCGGCTTGGTCTCCGTCGGGATTTCCGGAGCGATCGAGAGCGCTCCGAAGCGACTGATATTGTCCACATCGATCAAGGCCAGATCGTGCCCCAGATCGTAGGCGACGAGACTCCCAAAATGAGCTGTGTCGTCCGAGGTCAACACCGAGCAGACCGATTTCGGATTGGGAAACAGATGCGCTGCCGTGATCACGAACGTTTTGCCGTTTTCGTCTTTCACAAAAGCTCCGCCGCCGCGGAGCTGGCCATCGACTCGGATTTCGACGCAGGCCCGACGTATTTTGCGAATATTGGATTCCGACAGTTCGTTTGAATTCGCTGAAGTCAGGAAACCCGCTACCAGAAAACAAATACTGAAAGGGTGAAGCCCGCGCATGCCCTTAACCTGATTCATTCATGAGGATATACCCAAAACGCAGTCAGGCCGTGAAAATGCAAGGCGCGGACCGATTTCCACCGCAGGAGTAGCCTGAGCTACTTCGAGGACGGAAATTGGGCCGCAACGCCGCAGTTTTGCGGGCCGACAAGTTGTGGGTGAATCTTTCATGAATTATTTAGGTTAGATTAAAGGTCTCGGAACTTTTTCGCAACGCTGAGCTTCGCCGCAAAACGCTGATCCGGTTTCTGATCGGTGAGCCAGATCGACCCGGCACAGAGTTTTCCTTCCTTATCGAGCTCGACTGCAGGAGAGGGGTCTTCGTCGAGTAATTTAGGGGAAGCCTTGTGCAACGAAAACTGAATGTGGTGACCCGAGGCCACTTTTCGTGCGAGCGACAGCGCGACTCGCCCCATCGTGTAGCGGGGATTCACTTCGCAGAAGAGTCGGTGGCAAAGCTGACCCCTCGGGTTTTGATAAAGATAGGCGTCGACCCCGAGCGGGCCTGAGTAGTCTCGACTCGCCAGAAACTGTGCGAGCCGACTCGTAAATTCGCTGCCCACCATGTAGTGCGGGAGCCACTCGCGCATCAGTGGTGCGGCGAGATCAGCCGAGAGATCCTGGCAAATTTTCGTTGGGACGATCGTGCCTTTGTATTGGCCACGTGAGTCGATTAATTGTCGGGACACACCGAAATGCTTCAGCTCGTTGTTGTAAAACTCATACTGCACCGAAAAATCGAACACCCGTTTGTGCCAGGGCTCGATGACCCAGTCTCCGTCTGCCTCGGGGTTGCGATCCGAAAATTTGACCCTCGCTTTCAGCTCCGAAGTTGTCGTCAGGAGATGCCCGCTCCCCGCGACTGCGAGGGCTTTTTTCATCACAATGCTGTTGTAGCCGGCCTTCTCCCATTCGCTAAGCCGCGCGATCAGATCACGATCCTCTCGCCAGACAATGGCCTCATCCCCCTCAGTGCCGAGCGACTCAATCTGGCAGGCTTTCGAAAAGATCTCAGCGCTGTCATCGCTCCAGTGACCTGCGATCTGTCGTCCAGAGCATTGATCGGCGAGACAACCCCAGAATGCTGGTAGTTCCGGTGAGAGAGACCAGGGCTGCAGCGAATGGAGCTTGCGGGAGCGAGTCAGACTATCAGGCGCGAGGTTTCCGGCCGAGTCCAGCTCCTCAATTTCAGGGAGCGCCAGGCCAACTCTCTCGAGCCTCTCAATGTGGGAGACGGACGGCACCGAGCGCTGGAGCACGAGGTCATCCTGCTTCGCGAGAAAGCCGCTCAGTATCTCGAGATCTTCCGTGATGGACCGCACCGCAGCGGGTGGGTCATAGGGGCGATCCTGCTGAGCAATTCGATTTTCTGCATCGGGATTAAAATACCAGACATCGGGAGTCCGCCCGCGTGACCGCTTGTAAAGCTCGAGCGCCTTGATGTAGTCCATATCGAAACCTGCGAGGCGTCTCCCTTCTTCATTAAAAGGCGCTCCGGTCGCCTTCGCCCGAGCCGGAGATAGAGGGAAGATGAGCCGATCTGAAAGAGCGCCCCAGTCATCAGAGTCGGGCTCTTTCCACTTCCGGAACCAGTGCAGCCCGTAGCCGACGTGGGAAATCTCGTCGCGATAGATTTTCTCGAGCAATTCGGCACTTTTGACGTCACCCGCCTCTCGCAGGATCCCCGCATAGTGGCGCGAGTAGTCGAGATTCGCCTGTTCGAAAGTAAGACTGAGCCGCGCGACATAGTCGACCGGAGTCTCCATCGTCGAGACCGCATCCCAAAAAAAGCGGTTTACCGGGAACTCGCCAAACTCGACCCCACAAGCATCGAGCCGATCGAGATACCAGCGGGTGTGCAACTGCTCTTCCTGAAGGGTTTTTGCGAGCCCTCGCCGAAAGGCTTCCGGCGCATCGGGGAACTTGAGCAGGGCCAGCGCCATCAATTCAGCTGCGAGCAATTCATGATTTGCAAAAAAGTGCAACAAGACCCCCCGGGTCTGCTCGTCGACGAGATGTGCCGATTTGGGAAACTTTGGTCGTGCCTTAGCTCGGTCAGCAAACTTGAGCTCGTTGGGTCGCCCCGGGATTACCGGGGCCGAGCTGGTCAGTGCTCTACTGCCTGAGAAATCGATTTGCCGGAGAGGCTTCACCCACAGCTTCTCCTCCAGGGTCTCAGAAAAGAGGACCCGACTCGCGACGTCGGAGATTCGCTCGCGCTTCGGAAGCGCGGTTTTGATTGGAGAGCTGGCACTTGACCCTGGCATCAGTAAGGCGGAAACTGAAAACGATTCCAGAATGGAGAAAGTCAGGATCACTTGAGG
>JBCCBR010000301.1:0-4909 GCA_039033935.1 Verrucomicrobiota bacterium | reverse complement strand
CGACCCCAACACGATTTTGGTCGATATGCGCACCGAGGAATGGTTTCTGGACGCCACGATTCCGGGCTCCGTGAACATTCCCTACACCGAGGTAGCTATGCGCATGGATGAGCCTCATTGGTCGATTGTCAGACAGAAAGTCGCTCAGCATCTTGGAAATCACGAGCGGGGCGGACTATTCACTTTTTCTCAATCGCAATCAAGGTGATGTCGTCAATTTGAGCGACACCGCTGGTGAAGCTTTCGAGCTCTGCCATGATTTGTTTCACGATACGATCGGCGTTCCCATGCTCAACTGTTTGCAACAGTGTCGTGAGACGCTCGATCCCAAACTCTTCTCCATTTCTGTCCTCAGCCTCGATCACCCCATCGGTGTAGAGGAGGAGGACGTCGCCGCGCGAGATTCGGATCCGATGGTCTTTGACCTTGCGCTTGAAGACTCCGCCCTCGTCGACTCCGGCCGCGAGGCCGGGCGGCTCTATCATCTCGACGTCACCTGTCTCGGCCCGGAACAGCAGCGGTGGCTCGTGACCAGCCCGCGCCAGTGTGATCTCATCTGAACCTCGCTCCAGAATGAGGTAGAGGAGAGACACAAACATGTCTTCCCGAATGTCTTCAAATATCGAGCGGTTGACCCCATGGAGCACCGAAGCCCCCGATAGGTTTTCTTCGGCTCGAGTCCGCAGATGGGACCGGCACATCGCCATGATCAACGAGGCCGCGATCCCTTTTCCGCAGACGTCTCCGATCGCGATGCCATAGCGATCCTCATCGACCTTCACATAATCGTAGTAATCGCCGCTGAGGTGGCGAGCCGCGCGGTAGTCGGCGGCCACAGAATAATCGTGCAGAGCCGGAGCATTCCGCGGGAGGAGAATCCGCTGCACCTCAGTAGCCTGGTTAATCTCCCGATCGAGTCGTCGCTTCTCGGAAGCCTCTGCAAAGATGAGAGCACTCCCAAGAGCGTAGGAGCACTGCTCGGCAGCCGCCTCGAAGACCTCGAGGTCATTGTCTGTGAAATGCTCGCCGGCTCTTTTGGTGATCGCGAGCAGGCCGATGTTCTTCGGCCCATGACGCAGTGCCGTCGCGGCCAGAGCAACCCCTTGGTGCCAACGGGGCGCCCCATCGAATTGCTGATCCGTGCCGAGGTCCTCGATGTAAAGCCGACCATCGAGGTTAAGCGCGGACGCGAGCGTAGCAGTATCTGGCGTGATAGGCGAGAGCCTCACGTAGCTACGATATTGCTTCTCGGCCCCGTCTTCCGTTGCGATCTCGGCCAGCTCAGCGGGCTCGGGCAATACCGGTGCCGTCTCCGAGGTCTGACAGGTCGGAACGAGCTTCTGGCTGCGCTCATCAAGCAAATACAGAATCCCGGCATGGGCCTCCAACACTTCGGTGACGCCGTCGACGATGTAGCGATGCATCGCTGCAGCCGAGTGATCGACCTGGAGATTTTCTCCAAGACCATGGAGAAAGCCAAAGAGCCGCTGTTCTTCGACTTCGATCGCTGTCTTCTCACTTTCAATCGCCGCTTTCTCTCGCTTGACCTGATCGACAACGCGATTCTCGTGGAACCAGAGCAGCAACAGCCCACCCGCCAGCGCGGCGAGCAGAAAGCCGTAGATGAAGTGTTCCATGGGTGAGGGCGACAGGGCGAATCAGACTCAGCTGATCGCAGCCTGTAAGCTAACCCTTATCAATTCGAAGTCGAGTGCTCTCGACTCGGTCCACCTTTGACTAAATCTTCTTCGAGAAAGGCAATCACATCCTTGAAGCGGCAACGATTTTCCTCGTTCGCCTCGACCAGTGCCTGATGCGCCTCGAGGATGAGTTCGGTGCGGGCCTCTTTTTCGAGCGGCTCTGCACCCAGCTCGCACTGGATGCTGTCGTCGATCATAGCGCGCTCAGCTTTCCAGGCCGCATCGTCTTGAGTGATCTTGATAAGGCAATTGAGACCCAGCTTGCAGATGGATCGCTCGTTGCGAGCGCTCGGATTGAGCACCTCGACCCCGACGTCGCGGCTCACCCCGCCGACCTCTTCAGCATCTGCATCGGCATCATCAATCGCGTCGACTCGCTTCGCGATCCGGTAGAGCGTCCCGATAAAAGTCGAGTCGACACCCCGGCAATCACCGAGGTCGATTACGAATCGTCGCCACCCGGCCTCAAAGCGATCTTGGAGAAAGTCGCGCGCACGCCGCCGGCATTTTCGTGGCTCGCCGTGCCGAGCACGCGGACCCAAGCGACTGGCCCGATGCAACCGACAAAGATGGAATTGGCGTTTGTCATCTCCATTTCATGAGACGGCTGACTGGACCCAAACTGGCAAAAAAAATCCGATTCTGCACGGCACCTTCGCTTGTCCCTCGTGATCTTTCGAACTGGTCGCCATTGTTGCCATCTCGAAAGCCAGAAAGTTACTTCCAGAGGAAGGATTTATACTCCGCAACCTCGACGCCTCCCTCCAGAATCGTGACGCGCCACTGAGTGACGGTCCCGTCGATCGCATACTCCTCGCCGACCACTTCGAACTTGGTCACGTTTTTCTTTTCGGGGGCACCCACATCTGTCTCCAGCGTGTGAATGCGCGGTCCGGTTTTGGCGAGTCGGTAATCGAGTCTCACGGTCGCCGGAGCTCGGGTCTCACTTTTCCAGAAAACCGAAAAGTAGTAGCCGTAGCGATCCCGGTAATCGTCCCCATCGATCGCACCGCGCAACTTGCTGCGATACTCGTGGACAATCATTGGGTCTTCACTTGAGACGTAATTGCCCGGACTGAGATGATACGGGTTGACCTTGGTGATCATGACCGACCCGTTTCCCTGCGGCGTGGTGCAGCCCGCGAGCGAAAAGGCGAGCGCAACCAGGCCCAGCACAGCGCTACCATTTATCGGAAAAAAGGATCGCATTCCAGAGGTCAAAAATCGGGGTAAGCTTTGGCGTCTACGGTAATTTTGTCACGTAGAAATATCCTCTATTTCGGCAGCCTCGCAGGGGTAATTTTCAGGTTTTCTCAGGATCGAGAGTACGACCGATGGTCAGCTCAGATCAGGCTCCACCGGGAACGGACTTTGCCTCCTCCCACGCGGAATCCATCTCATCGAGACTCGCTTCGCTAAGACTTTGACCGCGCGTTTGCAGAATCCGTTCAACCGCTCCGAATCGCTCAACGAATTTACGGTTCGCTTGGTCGAGGAGGAGTTCAGCCTCACCACCCGTTTGTCTCGCCAGATTCACCACCGCGAAAAGCAGATCACCAATTTCTTCACCGATAGCTTCGGGATTGCCAGCACCGAGTGCTTCAACCACCTCATCGAGTTCTTCCCGGATTTTCTCAACGACCGGCTCTGGCGAACCCCAGTCGAAGCCGACTCGGGCGACTTTTTTCTGGAGCTTCTGCGCTGCCAGCAAGGCCGGTAGACCTTCGTTTGCATGGGTGAGGTAAGGCTCGGCCGAGGAATCCGACTCTCCCTCCACGCCTTTTTCAGTTCGTTTGATCTGCTCCCACTGCGACAACACCGCATCGGCATCAGGGGCCTCAGAATTCGAAAAAACATGCGGATGCCTCCGGATCAGCTTTTCACAAATCGCCGTGGCAACATCGTCGAAAGTGAAGGCACCCGACTCCGAAGCGATCTCGGCGTGAAAAATGGGCTGCAACAAGAGATCCCCCAGTTCGTCGACGATCTCATCGCGATCACCACCACGGACTGCTTCCGCGACTTCATAGGCCTCTTCGATCAAATGTCGCAGCAGTGACTCGTGGGTCTGCTCGGCATCCCAGGGACAACCCCCGGGTGCCCTGAGCAAGTGCATAATTTCGCGGAGTCGGTCGATTGGTGGCAGATCAGGACTGGGAGGAGCGTGTCGCATCAGAATGAGTGAGAGAAAGGCTCTTGGACAATCGGCTGACAGCTCGCATAGTCGAATCACATTTCTCCTCAACACCCCGCAACAACCGATGTCGCACTCGCGTTTTTACATTCCCGAATCAGACTGGAACCCCGAAGCGCTCGTCCTCGTGGATGACGAGGCCCACCATTGTCGCGATGTGATGCGGCTGGAACCGGGCTCGAGACTGACGGTTTTTAACGGAGCCGGAAAAGAGGCCGAGACTGAAATTTCAGCGGCATCTCGGGATCGCATCGAGCTGCGTCCCCTCGTCTTTAACGAGTCCGCTCCGCTTCCCGCCCGCATCACTCTGGGGCAGGCGATCCCGAAAGGGAAAAACATGGACCTGATTGTTCAGAAGGCGACCGAGCTGGGTGCCGCCGAGATCATTCCACTGCTCTCAGAGCGCACCATCGTGCAGATCGATCCGATTGATCTAGAGAAGAAGCGCCAGAAGTGGCAGCGCGTCGCGATCGAGGCCTGCAAGCAATGCGGCCAGAATTGGCTTCCAACGGTCGGAGAACCCATCAGTGTCGACCGCTTTGTCGAAGCAAAGCGTCCCGGCGTTCAGGTGATTGGCGCGATCGAACCCAGCGCGAGACCTTTCGACGCGATCCTCGCCGACTACCTCGAGACAAATCCGGAACGACCTGACTCTGCCACCGTCATGGTAGGGCCAGAGGGCGACTTCACCCCCGCGGAAATGGCGAAAGCGTTCAGCGCCGGTTTCGCCCCCTGGTCGCTCGGGCCGATCGTTTTGAGAAGCGAAACGGCAGCGATCTACACGCTCTCGGTGCTGGCCTACGAATTGATGAGATGAGGGTTAATATGGGGTCGTGGATTCTGCGATCTGACCCTGTTAGGTCGAAGACCTAACCCTGTTTGGTGGGATACCCAACCCTGTTTGATCAGGCACTCAACCCTTCCATGAGAAGGAATATCAACTGATAATCGAAAATTTATTTTCGCATAATTTCGTTCGGCTCGGACGGGGCGGGCGGTGAACTGAAGAATCGGG
>JBCCBR010000300.1:0-4963 GCA_039033935.1 Verrucomicrobiota bacterium | reverse complement strand
GATCCGTCTCCCGTGGGCACCGCCTGATGACAGAGAAGATGTCCCAATCGCCGCATTCGCCCACAATTGCCCTGTCCCCGACTACGGGCTAGACGCCCTCACCCTGCGCAAAGCGATTCAGGCCTACTACGCAACGGTCGCCTTTCTCGATGCGCAGGTTGGACGCCTCCTCGATGCGCTCGACGCAGAGGGAATCCGTGACAACACGATCGTCGTCTTCTGGAGTGATCACGGCTACCACCTCGGCGAACATGATGGCGTCTGGCAAAAGCGAACCCTCTTTGAACAAGGAGCCCGAGCGCCTCTCATCATCCGAGCGCCGCTTCAGATGGGATCTGGAACGCCGTGCCCGAGGGTCGTGGAATTCGTCGACATCTATCCTACCCTAGTCGAGCTGGCCGGGTTGCCGATGCCTGACCACCCCCTCGCTGGCCGCAGTCTCGTGCCACTGCTAACCAATCCTCTCGCCGAATGGAATGGCGAAGCAATCACTCAGATCCTGCGGCCTGATGACGATCGCCTCGACAGCCAGGTCATGGGCTGCAGCATTCGGACCAACCGCTGGCGTTACACAGAATGGGCCGATGGCGAAGCAGGCGTCGAACTCTACGATCACTTCAGCGATCCCGGCGAGTTTCACAATCTTGCTGCTGCCCCCGATGCTGAGGCACTGGCAGTGATCGATCGACTTCGCCCTAGACTTCGAGCCAAGTCCAGTGGTTCGATTCCAGCCGTCCCGGTCAATCCTGCTCGTCTTTAAGTGAGGCCGGGGTAAGCTTACAGGCTGATCATGCCTTTTCCCTTTATCGAAACCTTCCCGGCTCTCACCGCAATCGAGGGTTTGGTTCACGGATTCATCCTCAAAGACCCTTCGATCGATGTGAAGACAGATCGAGATACCGCGCTTGTCCGGCTCGAAGAGCATCACTGCGCTCAGTTGAGCCTGCTGGGTATTGATCGCAGGCATCTCGCAACTGGGCAGCAAGTTCACCACAATCATATCGAGCCCGTCGATCCCACTGAGTCCCCGGTCTCTGATCGCTATGCGGATACCGACGGCCTGATGACGGGTAGCATTGGCCAGTATCTTGGAATTTTTGTGGCCGACTGTGGAGCTGTATCAATTGTCGACCCCGTAAAGAGAGCCTGTGCCTTGCTTCACTCCGGGAAAAAAGGAACCGAATTGGGGATAACCCCACGAGCAATTGGCGAAATGTCAGATCACTACGGCAGTGATCCCTCCGATCTGATTATGCAGCTTGCCCCGTGCATTCGGCCACCAGCCTACGAAGTGGATTTTGCTGAGCAGATCCGAACCGATGCAACCGCCGCAGGTGTGCCAGCGAACCAAGTCCACGACTGCTACACCTGCACCACGAGCGACCCAGAGCGCTATTACAGCTACCGGAAAGAGCTCGGCCAGACCGGACGGCTTTTTGCCGTTCTGGGATGGAAGGATTCCTGATACATGCCAACGTCTATCTCTATCCTCGCTCCGGCGAAGACCAACCTCAGTCTTGAGGTAGTGGGGAAGCGTACTGATGGGTTCCATGACATTAGAACTTTGATGGTCCGCCTCAGTCTCGCCGATCGGCTTGATTTCAAGAAGCTCGCTCACGGACTTACTAAACTCACTTGTTCCGACCCGAAATTGGAAGTGGATGGCAACAATTTGATAATCAAAGCTATCCGAATCCTTGAACAGGAGCTCAACGAAAGTTTTCCGGTCTCGGTTCACCTCGAGAAACAGATTCCGGTCGCAGCAGGTCTGGGCGGCGGCAGCAGTGATGCAGCGGCTACTTTGCTGGGACTGAACCAACTCTTCGAACTCGATCTCTCGACCGAAATGCTGGCCAGCTTTGCCGCGTCAATCGGTTCCGACGTTCCATTTTTTGTCTATCAACAATCCTGTCTCTGCACCGGCAGAGGCGAGATCGTTACTCCAACCGAAAAGATACCGACACTACCGATTTTACTGGTAAAACCTGGATTCGGCATTTCAGCGGCCTGGGCCTACCAACACTACCAGAGCTCGATTGAGCACGACGCTTACCACTATTCGACTCAAGTAGTTAATGATCTAAAGATCGTCAATGACCTGGAGCGTCCTGTCTTTCAGAAATTTCCGGTGCTGGGCTCGATGAAGACTTGGCTGCTCGATCAGCCAGAAATTCGCACCGCCCTCTTGTCAGGAAGCGGATCGACCGTCTTTGCAATCCTCGAACAATCCGACAACATCAACGCCTTCGAAGAAAAGGTGGTCGAACGCTTCGGACCTTCAACCTGGACGTGGTCAGGACACACCCTCTGACAAACGGCCCAGAGCAAGAGTTCAACAGACACGCCTTTCTACCCGCGCCGATCCGCCAAAACCGCAGCCTCTAAAACCCACACTGCCCCAGGCCCGATCCTCTGCCGACCAACCAGGGAACTGAACGTCTGTCCCTTAGTTTGCGGAGCTCGGCGTTTATCTTTGGTCCGCGCGTTTTGCCGAAAATTTTTCAGCTGTTTGTCCCTTGTCTTCGGGATCCGGCGAGGTTTGGCACCCACAACCTCAGCCAATGGATCAGGTGCCAAAGAAAGGGGCACTCAGCAGAAACAATTCTTATCTGCGAGGAGGGAAAACCGTCGAACTCAGGGAAGGTATCTCGCTTCGAGGTGCTCGATCAGGGCATTGGCCGTCACTGGAGTTCCGGCCGCTCTTTCCACGAGTTCATCAGGCAAGTATTCGCTCCCTACCTGGTGAATCTTCTCTCGCATCCAACCTAAAAGCGGCAGGAAGTCACCGGTCTCGAACCCTTCTGCGACAGCGGAATCCTGCTCCCGAGCCGCTTTGGCGAGGTGGGCTGCATTGAGATTACCCAGACTGTAAGTTGGAAAGTAGCCGAAGATCCCCATGCTCCAATGGATGTCCTGTAGGCACCCATTCGCGTCGCGATCAACCGGGAGTCCAAAATACTCCTCAAATCGGCGATTCCATTCACCGGGGACATCTTTGATAGCGAGATCCCCGGCAAAGATAGCCTGCTCCATCTCAAAGCGCAGCAGGATGTGAAGGTCGTAGGTAACCTCATCGGACTCGACTCGGATGTAGCTTAGCTCCGCTTGATTGACCGCTTCGACCATGTCATCGAGGGACATCGATTCTAGGTTAGGGAAGTAGTTGACCGCTTGTGGGAGCCACTTTTCCCAGAAAGCACGGCTACGACCGACGTGGTTCTCCCAGAGGCGCGATTGCGATTCGTGGACTCCGAGCGAAACGGCATGCCCTACTGGAGTGGACCTGAGTTCAGGCGCCAATCCCTGCTCATAGAGCCCATGACCCGCCTCGTGGAGCACGCCGAACAGGGAGCTTCGAAAGTCTTGCTCATCATAGCGAGTCGTCAACCGGACGTCGCGAGGACCCATTCCCGAACAGAACGGATGCACCGCGGTATCAATTCGTCCTGCGTCGAATTCAAAGCCGATCGACTCGGCAACCTCCCGGTTAAATGCCTGCTGTGCAGCAATCGGGTAGTGGCCAGAAAGGCGAGTGGCGTCAAATTTTTCTCGGCGCGTCGCCGCTTCGACCACCGGGATGAGCCGCGTCCGTAATTCGCCGAGAGTCTCACGAAGCTTCGCCGTTGAGCTGCCTCTCTCAAATTCGTCGACCAGCGCGTCGTAGAGTTCGTCTTCGTAGCCAAATAGCTCCGCCTTTTCTCTGGTAAGGGCGACTAGCCTTTCGAGGGTCGGAGCAAAAGCCGAGAAATCCGACTTCTCCCGAGCATTGGCCCAAGCGGCTTTCGCGAGAGTTTGAGTCGATGAAATTTCTTCAACGAGTCGCTTTGGCAGTCGAGTAGCTCGATCGTAGCGATGACGCCACTCGCGGACGGCCGCTTTTTCAACTGCAGTTTCGACTTCCAGCTCCGCCTCGGAGATCCAATCACCAACCTGCTTCGTGGTGAAACGCTCGTGAAGATAGCCACTAAACCAAGCCATCTGCTCAGCTCGGTAGGCGACTCCACCACTCGGGAGCAGCACCTCTTGATCCCAGCTTAGCAGAGCGCTGCTATCGGCCACCAATTGTAGCTCGTGCGAAAGCGCGGCGAGCTGATCGTAGGAACGATCTGGCATTTTCACAAAAGACGCGTCGAGGGTCTGAATCTACTGAGCAGCTTCTCGCGCAAGATTCGCCATCACCTGAATCGAGCCTGCAGACAGCGTTCCGAGCACGCCAGAGGGATTACCCTGAATAATCCTCACCACGGTGACTCCGACAGGTTTCCCATCGAGAGTAAAGACTGGGATGCCCTGCGCCGTTCCAGCATCTGTCACGAAAAACGTGCGGTCGCCTTTATAGATTCCGGTAATTCTACCCATAATCAGTGTCGGCATGTATCCATATACAGCAGACGAGCGAGAGAGCCCGACCACTTGGTCAGCTGCCTGCGCTGTCGCCGCAAACTGTGATAGATCGACAAACTCGAATTTTTTTCCGAGCGCCTGAGCCTCCGCCTTATCTGGGAGAATGAAGGCGATATCAGCTTCGACATCCTGCCTCACGACCCTCCCGTGCAGCAGAGTCGAATCACCATAGCTGATCTCGACCTCTGAAAAAGTCGATTTGGCAGACTGAATTGTGACCACTTCACCCTCAACACGCGCCTTCTGATCGACGAGACCAACCGCAGCATCGATTGCGGAGTTGGAAACGACAACCAGACCATCTTCCCCGATTGTGACCCCAAGAGTCCGACGCTGTTGCTCTTTCTCAGGCAGGGGATCGCCGGTCGTGTTCGCAGCAAGGGTGCCCTTCGCGGTGACCACCACCATCGAGCCCCGATATTGCTCAAGGAGCTTGCGGGCCTGTTCTTCGACACTTTGAGCTGACGCTGAGGCAGCCGAGACGATCAGTGCTGCCCCAAAAAGTAAAAAATATCGCGAATTCATCTGCGTAACACTAGGAGGGTTCTTTTGGAAAAAT
>JBCCBR010000299.1:0-4975 GCA_039033935.1 Verrucomicrobiota bacterium | reverse complement strand
GTTGGTCGACGTCTTCGCGGAATCTCCCAGTTGCTCGAGGTAATTTTGGATAAAATGACTCATCGAATGCCTTTTTGATAAAAGGGCCAACAATAAAGTTTCCTGAATATTTTATCTCTGTAGTGGATTTTTTGCGCGAAACCGGCTACCTGTCGAGATGGAGTTGTGGCAGGCGATCGTGCTTGGTTTGGTTCAGGGTTTGACCGAGTTCCTCCCGGTCTCGTCGTCGGGTCACCTGGTGCTCACGCAAGAGATTATCGGAGTCAGTGAGAAAGGAAACACATTCGAGGTGTTAGCTCATTTCGGAACTCTCATTTCAGTCGTGGTCTATTTCTGGAAACCGCTCTGGAGGATGTTTCTGTCGATCTTGCCTCCGTTCAAGCCAGAGTATGCGGACGTTAGAAATCGCATCGTCTATCTTGCAATTTAGAGTGTGCCAGCAGCGATTGTCGGATTTTCTCCGCTCAAAGGCCGGTTCGAGGACGTCTACGACAAACCGGCGATCGTTGCGCTGCTCTTAATGGTGACGGGCCTGTTGCTCTTCATCCCTCGTCTCCTGGCGCGCCGAGGCGTGAACGAAGTCGGGCCACTCTCCGCTCTGGCGATGGGGATCGGGCAGGCTTTCGCGATCTTGCCGGGTATCTCACGCTCCGGATCCACGATTGTTGCGGGGATGCTGGCGGGCACGAAATCCTCAGCTGCGGCTGAATTCTCGTTTTTGATGGCGATTCCGGCCATCGCCGCGGCAGCGGTTCTCGAAGTGGGTGAAATGGAGAATGTCTCACGGACACTGCTGATCAATTACTCGGTCGGAGCGATCGTCGCGTTTGCTTCGGGATTAATCGCGATCTACACAGTTCTGGCGGCGATTCGTCGCGGGAAGTTTGAAGTTTTCGGCATCTACTGCTTGATTGCAGGGGCGATTGCTTGGTGGTGTTTCCGCTAAGAAGGCATCCCCCTCAATCGTCCGTTTGTCTTAGACTTCGTAAACTCCCGCGATACGATGTGTCAGCCGCTATTCTGTTCTGTCTTCACTTTCTTCCTGGTTGCGGGGTTGCTGGCACTTTCGGCTCCGAAAACGCTCGCTCAGTCCTACACCACCGCTCGGCTTGCGGATGGATTTGATTACCCGGTGGGAAAGCCCGACGCTCGTGGCTACTACGTCTACCGAGGGTATTACCCCGGCGGTCATTTGGGAGAAGACTGGAATGGCGACGGCGGCGGCAATACCGATGAGGGAGATCCGGTTTACTCAATCGCACACGGGGTCGTCGTCTTTTCGCAGGATTACAAGCGGGGCTGGGGCAACGTGGTCATCGTGAGGCACGCCTACCGCGCCAAAAATGGCCAGATCAACTACATTGATTCGCTTTACGGACACCTCAAGGTCAGGCTGGTGCGCGAGGGTGAGCAGGTCATCAGGGGGCAGCAGCTCGGCACAATCGGGACCGGGCCTTACCGGATGTACACCGCCCACCTTCACTTTGAGATTCGGAAGGATTTGCGAGTGGGGATGCGACGCGATCTCTATTCCAAAGGGTATTCGACCTATCATCACCCTCGGAACTTTATGGACGCCCATCGTCGGCTCAGGTATGAGAGCCGAATGGTCCGGGTGCCAATCAACACGTTTCTGAAAAGCAATCCGAATCAGGTGCTCACGACAGCGGTCGAGGTGCCGGAAGTCACGACCAGCACCACGGTTCGCCCCGTCGTTCCTCCAACGGTCAGGAGTGTGATCGAGGCTGAAACAAATTCAGATACCGTCGAACCAGAGGACTCCCGAAATCTCTTTCAGAGACTGTTTCAGCGGTCGGACTAAGTTCTTTGCCGCGCTTAGAAGGGGGGAGGTGGCGCTGGCGAGGGTCTACGATTGAGCAAGTGTGCTCTGCCCGACCTTAAACTGGCCATGGTGCCACTTTAGCTGGTGCGCTTCGAAGTCCCAGTAGAGTTGGGGGTCTCGGAAAAGGGTGACCCGGTTGCTCGATTTTTCAGCTTCAATGTCACCGAACTGAGGATACATCTGGCTGACCGCGTTTCGGATCGGCTCGACGTCGCGACTGCCGAGTGGGGCCCCTGGATAGTAGGCCTGGATCGCATTGGACTGGGTCACACCAGTGATAACGTAGTAGGTCGCCCCGGCCTCGAGTTCCGTCTGAATTGAGGCAAGGTGGCTTCGGAAGCGGTTCTGACTTGATTCGTCTTCGAGGTAGCTGACTTCGCCTGCCCGGCCCTTTGCAAAGAGCTGTTCGAGGGAGGTGGGAGAAGAGGTTTTCTTCACGGTAAAGGCGTCCAGGGCAACACTGCGCGTCGGCAGGGCGTCTGGGTCGGGGGCCGTTTCCCTCAAAGTTGCAAGCTCGCTCTGGCTGATGGTCAATGGCTGGCGCTTTGCTTCCGAACGATACCAGAGAGCTCCTGTTTCGGCTTCATCGACTTGGGGTAACAGATCAGCAAGACTTCCCGCTTTGATGAGCTGACCATCTTCGGTGACCCGGAAGATGTCGCCAACATTGAGGCTCTCGGGCTTCAAGCCTTCCGCGATTTCAGGTAGAGCTTCGGACGCCATTGGTTCGGATGCATCAGAGGCATCATCTGATGAGAGCGGGCGATCTGGCAGCTGGGCCGACGGTGAGGCTGCGATAGCCTTCAATTCTTCGATGACCGCTTCGTCCTGCTTTTGTGCCTGAGCAATCTCGGCAAATGCGTCTGCCATGGTGCGATCTGCTCGACGCTGTTTGGCCGCGGCACAGGAGCTGAGCAGCGCCAGCACGACTAGCCCGGCAAACAGCCGAGCAAAGGTGAATGGCGCTTGTTGTTCTTGCTGCATCGAATCAAATTACCAAAATTTTCTAAATATTCAAGAAACCTAAACAATCGCCTCGATTTCGATATCCCTTGCCGGGTATTTTTGCCTCGGCTCAGCCCGACCGGACTGCTAGGCTCGCTGCATGAATCGGCACTTCCTTGCGGCAACGGTGTTCGCGACTCTCTGCAGTCTTTGTCTGTTGGCTTCTGCTCAAGAGAAGGGTGGTGGCAAGGGGAAGAAGAAGTGGCCTCAAAAAGAACTGTATTCGGGAGAACCGGTTCGAGCCCTGATTATCACAGGCGGATGTTGTCACAATTATCTGTTCCAGACCTTTGCGCTCGGGTCTGGGGTCCAGGATCTCGCTAATGTCGCTTTTGAAGTGGTCAATGTCGGCGGAACCGGGACATCCGCTGAAATCCCACTCTACGATGATCCGGACTGGGCCAAACCTTATGAAGTCGTGATTCACAACGAATGTTTCGCCAAAACGACCAACCCGGAATACATCCGCCGGATCACCGAAGGTCATGCCGATACGCCGGCGGTGGTGGTCCACTGTGCGATGCACACCTATCGGGATGCCGAAGTAGACGATTGGCGGCGATTCCTCGGCGTGACCAGTCGTAAGCATGAGCATCAGTCGCAATACGCGGTCGAGGTCAATGAGCCGACCCACCCAGTTTTACGAGGATTTCCAAGTGACTGGGTCACACCAAAGGATGAACTCTACATCATCGAAAAGCTCTGGCCTGGCGCGACCGCTCTGGCCAGCTCGGTAAGCGAGAAAACCGGTGAAACACACCCGGTGATCTGGGTGAACGATTTCAATGGCACTCGGGTGGCGGGGACCACTTATGGTCACTCCGACGACACGTTCCGAGATCCTGTTTTTATTCGCCTTCTCGCAAACGCGATACTCTGGGCAGCGGGAAAAGACTGACGAGGTTTGCGGGAGTGGTTTTTCGAGATCCCTTCTATTCTCCGCCGCTGAGCACCTCGCAAGATCACCAGCTTGCGGTATAGTAAGGTCGTGGAGCGTTGTTACCTTATCGCAACTGCTGGAGTGATTGGCCTTTTTCTGACCGGATGCGGGCGTCCTATCGGCGGTGGAGAAAAACTCCAGAAGGATGCCTCGGCGGAATTGCTCGCTGAGGGCGAATTGGCGGCTTCAGAGCTGCGAGCCGCTGCCAAAGGGAGCGGGCTGCGCGTTGCTAACCTCCTTGGGGCAGGCACCGCGCCTATCTCCGAAGCGGGGACTTTTCGGGTCTACCTCCTCATGGGGCAGTCCAATATGGTTGGCCTCGGTCGTGCTCGCGACTTGCCTGCGGAGTGGCGCGAGCCGCATCCGCGGGTTCGGGTCTGGGCAAACGAGGAGTGGCAGTTTATGAAGCCGAGCCGGTCTTTTGGCCCCGAGGTAGCTTTCACTCGCGAGCTGGTCGAAGCCTTCCCGGAAGATACCATTGGCGTCATCAAAATCGCCGTTTCCGGGACCGGTCTTGCAGCCTGGAGTCCGAACTACGATCCGAAATTGGCAAAACTGACAGCCGACAGTATCAAGGGATCACTCTACGGCGATTTGCTCAATGCGGTCGAGGGAGCAAGAGCCTCGTCTGATTTCGTGTGGGGCGGACTCCTCTGGAAGCAGGGGGGGAAAGATGCTCGCCGTTCCGATTTGTCCGACACCTACGGGGTGCGATTCCAGCGGATGGTCGGGCGGCTCCGTCTCGACCTCGACGAGCCGAGTCTGCCAATTTATGTCCTGACCTATTTTGACGAGGCTGGAATCGAGGAGAATCGTCGCGCGATCGAGCGGATCCGTCCGGATTCAATCCCTCTCTTTCAATTTCAAGCGCAGGTCGATGAGTTTATCCCGAATTGCTGGCCCGTCTTCCACGGGCAACTCCCGACCGTGATTGATCAGGTGCACTTCAACAGCGAGGGGCAGATCAAGCTTGGCAAACTGGCGGCAGAGGCGGTTTTGACCCTTCGCCCGGAATCCGCTGGCGAAGATGGGGAGGGCGACCCAAGCGACGAAACAGGCGAAGGCGTAGATGCCGGAGCGGTCGATTCAGGCGCAGTTGTCAGGTCTTCGAGCGATCCCGGCTGAGCATGAACTCGTTGCCGTCGGTGTCGACACACATTGCGAGGTGGGGTGGCTCTCCGTCTTCG
>JBCCBR010000298.1:0-4978 GCA_039033935.1 Verrucomicrobiota bacterium | reverse complement strand
GAACCGCTTCGGAAATCAATTCTCCCACTTCGGTTTTTTCACCCCGATGTAAGCGAGGGCAGCGCCGAATAACAAATGCACCACCAGCACCGCGAGGCAGAGGCCGAGTGGTCCTAGCCAGGTCTCTGTGACCTCATCGATGTATTGTTTGTAATCCCGCTGGATCGAATCCATCACCCCGGCCCAACTCCAATAAGCGGAAATGAAAGGCCGCGTCGCCCACCCCGCCCACATTGGGAGGGCCAGCACTGCACCGGACAAAGGAAGCTGGAACCCGACCAGGTAGATCGAGAGCAGCGAGGCTTGATCGGCTGTCTTCGCGAGAGAAGAGATCCCCAAACAGAGAGCCGTCATCGCTCCGTTCACGAGAATCAGCAGAGCGATGTGAGGAAGGATCGACTCCGTCGGGATCTGACAGATGACTTGGACGAAGACTCCCATCCAGATTGACTGGATCAAAACCAGTCCTGACAAGAAGGCGAGCTTACTGGCGAGATACACAGACGGTCGCACTCCGCCGAGCTTTTCCTTCTCAAAAATGGCCCGCTCGCCGGCGATTTCCCGAGCCGAGTTGTTAGACCCCATGAGCGTCAGGAGGATGATCTGAAACATGACGAGACCGGAAACCGTCCCGGCGAGATTCAGATTAAAGGTAACGACATCTCGCTCTGCCTCGAACGCCGCGCGCGAGTCGGGCAGAGTATCGGAAAGCCTCTTCAATTGCTCGACCCCCTCTAACTCGAATAACACCACCAGCGCTGGAAAAATCACCAGAATTGCGAGCTGGAGAAAAAGCTGGCCACTGTCTCGAATAAATAATCGACATCGACGTCCTAACAGAGCGAAAAACTGAGCAATTGGCCCAGGCGTGATCGCCGAGACCGAGACATCGGGATCGCCGGAGAGACGGGTCGAGAGATCTGAGTAGTAGTTTGCGCGGTGCTTGCTCCAACTCTTTGCCCATTCGTGAGATTCGCGCCGCGAGAGTTGGGGGTAAATGTCCTCGGCCTGCTCGACCGAAAAGTAATGCTCAATCGCTCGGGGTGGTCCGTGATAGACAATCCGACCCGCATCGAGGACAAGGACGGTGTCGTAGAGGTCCAAGCTCGCGAGGCTGTGGGTCACGTTGACAACGATGCGATGCTGGTGCCGCGAGAGAGCGTGCATGAGCTTAACGATTTCCTGCTCACTTTTCGGATCGAGCCCGCTGGTGACTTCGTCGCAGAGCAGCAGAACCGGTTCGGTAACGAGCTCGAGCGCGAGTGAGAGCCGCCGCTTCTGCCCTCCCGAAAGAACTTTGACCGGACGATCGCGAATCGCCTCGAGCCCAGTCTCAGCGAGCACCTTGTCAACTAAGTCGTAAAATTCGTCGCGACCGCCTGTCTTTGCTCGGAGACGAATCGTGCTTTCGATATTCTCCTCAACCGTCAGATTGTCGTAAGCGATTGAAAACTGAGGGACATAGCCAATTTCAGCTGGCTCAAGATCTCCATCCTCCGTTAGATTGCGGCCGTTCCATGAAATGGTCCCAGCGGTCTCCTGATTAATGCCCGCAATCAGCTTGAGCAGGGTCGACTTACCACAACCGGAGGGACCAACGATCGCCATGAAGTGGCCCGCCGGTACGCGCATCGTGATGTCCTCGAGGAGCTTGAGGTCTTCATCGCCCTTCGGCACCGAAAATTCGATCTGTTGCAGTTCCAGCACGGTGTGGATGTTTGGTCAGAAATCCGACCTTGAACAGGATTATTTTCAGAGCTTCGCGGTGGCTAGCCTGATTCATTCATGAGGATATGCTTAAAACGCGGCCAGGCCGCCAGAATGCCATCATTTTCCAGTCATTTTTCGAAGGTGACTGTGGCATAGTGCATTTATGCCACGACCCCGTAAAAAGCGTTCTTCAACGGACAAGCCCTCAAAACGGAAGCGCAACCCGATTCTGATTGTCGTGATCGTTTGCGCCACGCTCCTGATGCTGCTCATGGTCGCACTCCTCGTGGTCAGCAATTCGATCAAGTCGTGGCTTCAGGGTGATGGCTTTCGACAGTTTGTGATCACTGAGGCCACCGAAGCACTCGACTCAGAAATCGAGCTGGGGGCAATTCAATGGGAAAGCGGACAGGCCTACACCGATCGTTTCGTGGCGCGCGGATACGAGGACGCCGCCTTCCAAAAAATGGAGCTCGAGGCGATTCGCGCTCAATTCGATGGCGTCAAGGCGCAGGCCGTCCAGGTGCCTGAGGTCACCATCAACCGCTTTAGCCTGCTCTTTTCAGATCGGCGGCTCGAAGACCCCCGCAGTGATGAGCCGCTCATCCAAGATCAACCAAAGAGCGGGCCTGCGATTCCTGGCTTTCTCAGCGGGCTCGTTCCGAACAAAGCCGAAATTGGCGAAATCCGGGTCTCAAGTGCCTCGATTCTCGGCAAGAATGAAACCGGCGCCGACGTGTTCGTGCTGGCCGATACGGGGGCCACGATTCGGCCGGATCTCGATGTCGGGATTTGGGAAATCGCAGCAAAAGGTGGCCGCATACTCATCGCCGAACAAAGACCGCTTGAGCTGCAATCGCTCCGCTTGAGATGGAAGGGTGAGGACATTTTCATCGATGACTGCGCCCTGGGTGTGTTCTCAGAAGGCCTCATTACCGGCAGCGGTGAGATCCGTTTTCGAGAGGAAACTCAGTTCGACTTCGACGTCGAGATCTCAGACATCGAAATCGACGAACTGGTCGAGGGTGAGTGGAAAGAGCGACTCGACGGATCGATCGAGGGCCCGATCAAAATCACCGGCACAGCGGATGATCTCGTGACCGAGGGCACCCTCCACATCGTCGATGGCACCGTTAAAGCCATGCCGATGCTCGATTTGATCGCCAAATACACCAAGGCCGAGCAATTTAAGCGCCTCAGCCTGACTGAAGCGAAAACCGACTTCACCCGCCGCGGTGACCGGATCGAGCTTCGCAATCTTGCCCTGCAATCGGACGGCTTGGTCAGAGTTGAGGGAGAGGTCGACCTGATTGGAAACGCGATAGATGGTCGGCTCAAGGTCGGCGTCGTCCCGGGAACCTTGCGATGGATACCGGGGGCTCAGCGAAAGGTTTTCACCGAGGATCGCGATGGATTTCTGTGGACACCCGTAGCCATTGGCGGGACTACCGATGACCCCACCGAAGATCTTTCGCAGCGACTCATCGCAGCGGCCGGTTCTGAAATACTCGAGGCGTTGCCAGGATCAGTCATTGAGAAACTCCGGGGATTCCTTGGTGGATCGGAGGAGCCGGGCCCTGTTGAAACGCCGACTGAGGATGATCCCGACGATTCAACCAGCACACTCACCGAAGAGGCGGAAGATACAGTCCGCGAGATCGACCCGGGACGCGTCCTCGATCTGATCTCACCTTTTCTGAGGTAACCCTTTCCAACCAGAGTCCACCACCGAGGGACTACGCACCAAGCGCGAGCCGGGCCGACTCGGTCACCCCGAAACAAGTCTCGTCGAGGGTGAGGTTATCGGTCGTGATCTCGAAGTGAGCCGCCTCTCGATAGAGAATACCGCGCTCGGCGATCAATTTCTCAATCGTCGCGAGGGGGTCGCTTGTCTGCAGAAGCGGTCGGTGCTGTGCTCGACGGACCCGCTCATAAATGATTTGGGGCGAAGCCTGCAGCCAGATCACATACCCGGCGTCTCTCAGTATCTCGATATTTTGAGGCTGGGTCACAATACCACCCCCAGTTGATATGACTTGACGCTCGCCACGGGCGCAATCGCGAAGTGCGTCGCGCTCCATCTCGCGGAAAGCGATCTCGCCTTCTTTTTCGAAAATCGCGCTGATTTTCCGACCCTCCTTCTCCTCAATGAGCTGATCCGTGTCGACGAAGTCAAATCCCAGACTCTGAGCGACACAGCGACCCACCGAAGTCTTACCGGTACCCATAAAACCGATCAAAATCAGATTGCGTCGGACTTGAGTTCGCGTATTCACTGCTCAAAGCCTAGCGCAAGCGCCGGGGTTGCCAAACATCCATTTTTGACTGTGACCAATGGAGACTCGCCTCCTACTAACTGACACTGAGCTGACCGCCAACGAGGCAGTCCGCGCGGCCGTTGATTGTTTGAATGCCGGGGACGTCGTGGCACTGCCGACTGAGACTGTCTATGGTTTGGGAGCCGATGCGATGGACCCGGCAGCTGTTGCCAAAGTCTTTGAAGCGAAGCAACGCCCGACCTTTGATCCGCTGATCGTCCACGTCCCTCGCAAGGTGGCTCTCCACGAGGTCGCCGAAGTTCCCGAGGAGATCGCCAAAGTAGTCACTCGGATGGTTGAAACCTTCTGGCCAGGACCCTTGACGCTGGTCCTGCCGAAGAAGCCAGCCGTGCCGGACATCGTCACGGCCGGTCTACCAACTGTCGCGGTGAGGATGGGAGACCACCCCATCTTTGCTCGCATCGTGAAACAGTTCGGGAGGCCGATCGCAGCTCCGAGCGCCAATCTTTTTGGAAAACTGAGCCCAACTTCGGCCGCCGCAGTGGGCGACCAGCTATGGGGGCGCATCCCTTTGATCATCGACGGCGGAGCCTGCGCTCGCGGTCTGGAGTCGACCATTGTGAAAGTTCATCCGGGTGAATCGAAGCCAGTGCTGGAAATATTAAGACCGGGACCGATAACCGAAGTCGACCTCAAACCGATCGGCAAGGTTGTCTTCGCGAAGGGAAATGCCGATGTCGAGAATGCAGCACCGGAAGCACCGGGCCAGCTCGCGAGCCATTATGCGCCCAAAACTTCCGTGCGGCTCTGCCAGGGTCCGGATGACTTCCGACCAGAGCCAGGCAAGCGCTACGCTTTGCTAAGCTATCGCGGGCAGGCTACGTCGGCGTCGAGGGCGTGCCCGAACTCGCTTCGTTCTGCCGCGACCGCCTCGAGCGGGAGAAGCAGCCCAACGCCGCCATCGAAGAAGCCGATTTCGCCGCCGACCG
>JBCCBR010000297.1:0-4988 GCA_039033935.1 Verrucomicrobiota bacterium | reverse complement strand
ATGAAACCAAATAACTATCTATCGATCACCGCTGGATTCTTCATGGCCGCAGCCGGTCTAAACATAGTTTCCGGCTACCAAAGATCAATCAGAGTAGCTCTGGATACCTACGAGCATGAACTGAGCATTCAACAGGAAAGAGAATTAGTCAGATTCCTTGCTGAATGTCCTCAAGCCGCGCAGAAACAGACTCGGCCATTTTTCTTTTGTCTTTTTGGATGTTGAATAATTGTCGGTGGGTTTTGGGTCATATTCTCTTCGTTTCCCCTGCGAGAAGGTATGGACCCGGAAAAACGGACCAACGAATCGGGTAGGCACGAGGTTTAAATGTCCCACTAACATCCTCCAGACCGGGTGACGATCTTACATGGTTAACTAGCCTTACTCAAATGGGACGAGACTACTTGCGAGCCACGTAAAGCACCAGCTACTGAGAAGAGCCCTCAGAAACTCCTATATAGTCTCAGGCAGTTGGAACTATCCAAATCCACTGCAACCCCCCCTGCGATCAGTCCCCTTCTTCAATCCCGGCGTGCTGGTAGAGGATTCGTCGAATTTCTGCGATGGCTTCGGAGTCCTTGGTAATAGAGACGTGGTCTGCTTCGACGACTTTCTCTGAAGCAACCCCTTCGAGATGGGAGCTCCAGTATGGCACAACCCGGTCGCTGCTCTCGCTGAGCGGCTCACTGCCTTTGTGATTCCCGATGATGGAGTGCAATTCAATCCCCTGCCGCAGCGGCTGATTCAAAACCGTAGTCAGCACCATTGAATTGGACTTTAATTCCTGGATGCTGGTTGGGGGCTTTCTTAACATCTCCGCGCCGAGACTTGTGATTTCGGAGACTTCCTCAAGCGGGGTCATGCGGAGAGAATCGAAAGGGCTGCGAAAGTGGATCAGACTGCCCCCAAGATTCCCAATCCAGCCCTCAGCCAACTCGCAACCACGATGAGGGCTTGCCACAAATATTGCCCGCGCGATGTCTTGATTCGCGGTGTAGAGGGTCGCCTCTGATAGCATCTTTCTTTGCTCTGCGGTAAAGCCGTCAATCTCTGCGATCGGTCTTGTCAGAACCTGTCGTTCGAGAGATCTCCCACTCTCTCGAATCTGCATATTGGTTAAGATCCCGCCCATGCTGTGGCCGATCATGACCATTTCGCGAAGCCGAGGATTGCTTCGATCGGGATCGTAGAATTGCTGATAGTGTTTCAGTGCTTGTCTCAGCAATGCGGCGTTGTGTGGGATTGGATAGCCGGTTGGGTAAAAGAAGACGAGGAATTGATAGTTTGCCCTCAACCTCTCGTCGGCGCGAATGGTATTCAGCGCATGTGTCCAGGTGCCAGGGCTGGACATCAAACCGTGCACAAACACTACCGGAATCTGATCGGGTCGATGAGGCTCGACTTCGAAGAGCCCCGACTCGATCGATTCACGATCCGGATTCAACATCCCCTTGATGCCTGCCTGATGATCCGGGATATGGCTTGCGAGCGTCGCGAGCGGTGCGGTGAAATCGATATTGAGCGGGACTGAGACCCCACCAACTTTGGCCCTATCAACAAGCAATGCATCGTAGACGGCAAGCTCGACTGAGCCATTCTGATCAGGGAAATCCAAGATCACGCTCGCCGGTAGCGACATACCGACTGAAGCGAGGAACGGCGAGCTTTCTTTTCTCTCCGATGTCCCAAAACGGTGCCCGACCATGGAGGCTCCAAAACCTTCCTGGACTTCGCGCTCGATGTCGTCAAATCCCTTCAGCTTGAGAGTGTCGGTCGCCCAGGCCACATCAGCAGCGTATTGCTGGATCAACCCGGGACGCTGACGGTAGGCTTTGAGAGTCCAATCCTTCTGCGGTCCTTCGATGGTGAGATCGCGCGACAGGTCGAGCTGACTTTCATAAATGAGCATCGCAACGCGCCCGCAACTAAAATTATAGATTCGACGCAACCTGTCGTTGTCTTCGCTCAATGCGAATCGCAGCGACATCTCCGCAGCCGATAGGTAGAGACCGATGGCACGGATTGGATCACTTCCTGTTAGCTTGCCAGCTCGATCGCAAAGTAGCTCAGAGAGCACGACCGCGCTTTTTGCTGATGGTTCCTCGTCGAAATGCTTGCGGGCCACTTCGATGACCTGATCTCTGGTCTTCGCAAGCCTGACAAATCCCTCCTCCCGCAAAAACTCTCGCGTTTCAGGAGTTGAGCGTTGGGGAAGGGCAAAGGCATTGAGTTCAGGCGTGCCAAGATCCGCATGATCCTGCAGACGGATTCCAGGGACAGAGCAGGCAGTCAGCAGGAGAAGGACGTTCGCCAGTCCTGCTACCCCAAAGCAGTGTTTGAGTCTGGCGGGCATCACCAATGGCTGTGGAGTCTTTGAAATCGCAATCAAGTTCGAGCCGCACCTTCCTCGGAGTAAGTCCTGCGAAAGAAGAGAAAGAACAGCGCTGGGCAGAGCAGCAAAGTCAGCACGGTGGCAAAAGCAAGGCCGAAGATCATCGCCCAAGCCATGCTTGTCCACATTCCCCCACCGGTAATAGCGAGGGGCATCAGCCCGATGATGGTGGTCGCGGTTGTCATGAGGATGGGGCGGAGACGGGATCGAGCCGCGTCGACAGTCGCATCGGTGAGGCCTTTGCCGGAAGCGAGCTGGAGATTGGTCTCGTCGATCAGGAGGATCGCGTTGTTCACGATGATCCCGAGCAGGGCGATCATCCCTAACATCGTCATAAATCCGAAAGTGGATCCGGTCAGGATGAGACCGGGAACGACTCCGATCAGCATCGGCGGCAGGGTGATGACGATGATCGCGAAGCGACGCAATGAGTTGAACTGGGCGATCAGGATGAGCGCAAGGATCGCCATCGGGATGGGCATGCCGGCGGCCATTTTCTGCTGGGCATCGGCAGAGTCGGCGACAGTCCCGGCGTACTCGATGGTGTAGCCGGGTGGCCATTCCGAGCTTGCCGTCATTTCGGAGAGTCGCGGTTGAACGTCTGCGAGAATCTCAGAGGCGAATCGACCCTCGGTCTTGCTGAGCACGGTGAGAGTGCGGATGGTGTCGCGTCGCTCGATCGAGCCGGGCTGAAACTCGACAGCAACATCGGCGACTTGGCTCAGCGGGACTGCGCCTCCCTCGGCTTCGAAGATAGGGACATCGGCAATGCGGTTGAGATTGTCTCGAAAGTCCTCCCGCGTCCTCATTACGATTGGTATGGTGAACTCCCCGTCGCGAAAGGTGGTCGCGGTGGTGCCATCGAACTGGAGGGCAACCGCCTCTGCAATGGTCTGCGTCCCGAGCCCGAGTCGCACCGAGCGCACCGGATCGGGGTCGATCTGGACCTGCTTGGTCCATGCTCCCCAGTCGTCCCGAATGTCCGTAGTGCCGGGGACCTCGCGGAGAGTCGACGCGATCTTGTCGCGGAGCTGGTAGAGCGTTGACAGATCTTCGCCTCGGATTCGGATCTGAATCGGCTCTCCCACGGGTGGACCATTCTCCAATGCTTTCGCCGCGACGCGGACTCCCGGCAGTTCCTCGAGAGCGTAGCGATTGACCTCTTCGATGAGGCGGCGACTTCGTCGGCCTCCTCGATATGAGTCAGGACGTTCAGCAATCCATAGTTGGGATTGGCCTGCTCGGGAGACAGTGAGAGATACCAGCGAGGCCCACCATAGCCGATCCACGATGAAACGCTTTTGACTCGCTCCGCCTGATCTTCGAGCAGCCATTCTTCGAATTTGTAAATCTCCGCTTCGGTTTCCTCGATCGTTTTCCCCAGCGGCAGCTCAAAATCGATCACAAACTGGCCCCGTTCATTCGGTGGAAAAAAGATGCTCGGGATGAGGCGGAAACCCATCGCCGCGACTACCGTCAGCACCAGAATCAGGATCGGGTAAACCCACCGCAGCTTAAGAACGAGACGGAGCAGTTTCTCGTAGGGATCACCGAGCCAGGTCAGCCCACGCCCAATCAGGGTATCGCGCTTCAGTGGCTTCAGGAAGTAGACGCAGAACATCGGGATGATCGTCATCGAGAGAATCCAGCTTCCGAGCAGGGTCAGCATGACCACGGCAAAGAGGCTGAAGGTAAACTCGGCCGCCCCTCCCTTTGCCATCGCGATCGACCCGAACGCGGCAATCGTCGTCCCGCTCGCAGCGAGCAGAGGAATGACCAGCCCCTTGATGCTCTCGATCGCTGCCTGACGCGGGCTCATCCCTTCGTTGACCCGATTGAGGATCTGTTCGCAAACAACCACCGCATTGTCGACGAGGATCCCGAGCGAAATGATGAGCGCGGCGATCGACATCATCTCCAGCTCGACGTCCATCAGCGGCATCAGCGCAAAGCAGAACAATACCGCGGAGGGAACGAGGACGCTGACGATGACCGCGAAACGCCAACCGGCAAACAGGAGCATGACGACGACGACAAAGAAAAAGGCCTGGCCCAGGTTGACGATAAAGTCCTGAATCGAAGCGGCGACATAGACCGGCTGGAAATACATGTTTTCGACTTCAAGACCGATCGGCAGCGTCGAATTGATCTCCTCAATTTGCTGATTGATGCGATCACCGATTGCCGTGACGACGCCACCCTCAACCATCGAAACCGCGATGCAGAGGACGCGCTCGCCATCAAAATGACTGAGCTGCCGGGGAGGATCGATGTAGCCCCGCTCCACTTCGAAGAGGTCAGAAATTCGAATCGTGCTAGCCTGTCCCGGGATCGCGAGCCGGAAATCCTCCAGCTCTGCAACGCTTTCGAATTCGCCGAGCGTGACGATACCGATGCGGTCGTCGCCAAAGTTCGCTCCCCCACTCGTCACGACCGCATTCTGACCCGCGAGCGCATTCCTGATCTGGCCCGGGGAAATGCCACGCGCGGCCAGCTCACTGCTCGAAAAATTCAGAAAAATTCGCTCTTCCTGGACGCCGTGAAGATCGACTTTGCCGACACCCTCCACTTCGAGGATCTGGTCGCGAATCGATTT
>JBCCBR010000296.1:0-4993 GCA_039033935.1 Verrucomicrobiota bacterium | reverse complement strand
GTCGGACATACTTACTCGCGAGTGGCACGAGCTCACGGAATCGAAGCGGACGAAACCGCCCTGACAAAAGCATTCGGTACGGTCTGGAAGCGAACACCCCCGGCCTTTTCCGGCTCGCCGGCCACTTCCGACCTCAACGAAAGGGATTGGTGGAGAGAGCTCGTGCGCGAAGTCTTCACGGAGGCCGGCGCCGCCTCAGCCTCAACGAACCAGTTTGATCTCTTTTTCGACGTACTCTACCGCCACTACGAGCTCCCCGGCACCTGGATCGCCGATCCAGACGCGCAGACAACCCTTGAGCTGGTGAGTCGGAACTATCCTTGCGCGCTATTGTCTAATTTTGATCGGCGTCTCCTAAGTATCCTCGATCACTTCGACCTGCTTCACTATTTTCACCACCGCATCCTCTCGTGTGAAGTGAAAGCCTCGAAACCCGACCCGAAAATCTACGCAGTTGCATGCGAAGCGCTGGGAGTCCCGCCTTCGCATATCCTCCATGTCGGTGACGATCCGGTCTGCGACTGGGACGGTGCTCGCAACGCAGGGTTTCAGGTGTTCCGGGTCGAAAGAGACCGCCGCCGTCTCGGCGAATTATTGAGCGAACTTTCGCTTGCGTGACGAATCCGACCGACTAAATTGCGCGCCCGTCCCGACTTACCACCGGCGACCCGTTTCGGATGGATAGCTCAGTTGGTAGAGCAGTTGGCTTTTAACCAATTGGTCCTGGGTTCGAGTCCCAGTCCATCCACTCTCTTCAGAGTTGAAAAAACTCAGGCAGAAGCCGACCTCACTGCTCCTCCTCTTCTCCCGTCTCCGAATCTGGATTGGTCAGGCCCTCTTTAATGGCATACCAATCCAACTCTTGGCCGCTAAACATTTCGACCATCATTTGCATCGGGCTGGGTTCCCCATTCACGAGCAATTGCGCTTCCTTGAGCGATGCCTCGACGCGGTAGTTTCCGGCCTCGTCCTTAATCACCGCCCCCGCCTCGACCTGCGGATCGAGCATCTCAGCGAGGGCCGGAAAGATCTCGACGGCGACAGCGGGGACCTTGCCATTGATGCTCACGTCGAGCGCTTTTAGCAACTCACCAGCGGTCTTCAACGACGTGAGCGGACCGCTGTGGTTATACTCCAGCTCAAGCCCGACTGACGTTTCTTCCTCGCCCGGAGCCATCACGATTTGGTAGCTAAGCCCCATGCCACCTTTGATGTGCTCCAGAGAGTCGATGAACATTTCTAGACTCTTCACGCTCATCTCCTTCTGCAACTGCAGAGCCTTTTCCGGGTCGTCGGACGACATGCCCACCATCGCGAGGAGATAGCGGTATTGGTCAGCCTGGGCCTTGCCGTAGGCTTGGACCATGTCGTAGGGAACCTTGTCCATCGCGACGCTAAGCTTCGCCCCAGATTCCAGATACTGGAACAAACTCGCCATCGGATCGTCGTCCGCCACATCTGCTCCAAAGCCGCTCAAGTCATACCCGCCTTCCACGCTGATCGTGCCGTCGTTGTTGTCAACGATATCGGAGCCCGCCCTCAGCTCACCAACATCGAATCCCGCGACACCGAGACCATCACCCCAGTCAGAAGAAAAATTGATCCCCGATACTCTAACCGACGACTCACCCAACCACACGTTATCGTAAGTCTCCGACTTCGCTTTCAAATCGGAGTCGAATGCAATCCCTTCGATTTGAAACTTCATCGGGGGCTCATCCTCGCTCGTTAGAAAAGCGCGAATCTTCCCCAATCGCGACGCTGAGGTCAGGACATTCCCAGCATCATATGCAGCATCGATTTCAAACCCGTCCGTGCGAAAAGTGTAGTCATAGATTTTACCCTCCTCGTCGCTACTCACCCCTTGCAGCGAAATCGGCGGACAATCTCCAACGAGACGGAAACTCGACAGATCTTCGGCAGCACGCCACACGATCTCAGCCCCGTCGAAGCGCATTTCTGCGTTGTCACTTTTGATATCAGCAGCGGCGATCGTCACGGTGGTAGTCTGGTCGCCCGAGAAACTGACGGTCGTATTAGCGACGACGGGATCAACGCCCTCACCGAACATTCCGGCGATCAACTCGCGGACCTCGTCCGACTGTTCCTCGAGATCGAGCTTAGTTACCACGTGGGTCGCGCACACCTTAGGAGCACCTCCGGCGAAGACCAGCGGACCGTGCGAGACCGTCTGGCGGAAGGGAATTCCCCCGTCCTCGACCTCTCCGACACTCATTCTCGCGTCACTAGAAAAGAAACCTTTTCGATAGTCAGTCACGGCAAACACCACTTGCTCGGTGTCCGCCTGCTCTATTTCCGCCTCGATAGCGTTACCAATCACCCAGGTTCCTCCCAACCAGCCGAGCAAGAGGAGAATGACTAGAATGACGGCTACTATCGAAAAGATCCTCTTCATTAGGAGCCACCCTTGATGCGTTCGACAGACCGGTCAAGCCAAATGGATCACGGAGCGACCTAACCCTGTTTAATGATCGACCTAACCCTGTTGAGTCTCGTCTTTCCGGGTCACAACGCTAAATCTATTTGGTCCCTCTCCGAGTCGTTCAAGACGGCTGTGCAGCGTTACACACGGGGCGTGATCCGCTTTCGGCGGACCCAGTCCGTCTTTTCAAGCGATGCATCGTTCCCCTGTCGATAGATATTCACAAGAATACCAATCGCAAGGAAACTCACGAGCAACGATGATCCACCATAGCTTACAAATGGAAGTGTCAGACCTGTATTCGGGATCAGCGAAGTCGTCACTCCAATATTCAAAAACGCCTGAAATGCGATGTAGCCAGACAAGCCCGTCGCCAGCAGAAGCCCAAATCGATCCGGAGCATTAAACCCGATTACAAATCCCGAGACAACCAAGGTAATAAAAGCAATCACGACGAGCATCGTGAAGATCAACCCAAGTTCCTCCCCGATCATCGGAAAGATAAAGTCGGTATGTGCGAATGGCATATAAAGCATCTTTAGCCTCCCCTCACCGATTCCTCGCCCAGTGACGCCTCCCGAGCCGAGCGCCATCATTGAGATCCACTGCTGAAACCCAGCACCGAGACGGTGCGCCTCTGGATCGAGGAATGCCATGATCCGCTCAACTCGATTCGGAGCATAGCTCATCATTCCAATAAAGGCGGCGACTCCGGTCATCGTCAGTCCCGTCAGATACTTCCAATGAGTCCCCGCGATGAACAGGACAAGAAACGCCGTCGCCGAGAGCACGGCAGTCGTTCCAATATCGACCTCAAACAGCACTAGACAAATGGGTAGTGCGACGACCAGCAGAGGAATGGCGAAGCCTCTTTTGAACTCACCACCGCCATCAGGATGCCTCGCGAACCAGTAGGCTAGAAAGACGACCATCGCGATCTTGGCAAACTCCGAAGGCTGTAGCTGAAATGACTTCAAACCGATCCAACGGCGCTCCCCATGAACCTCCATGCCGATGTAAGGCACAAAACACAAAACCAGAAGAAAACATACCCCGCTGAAAAGAAGCCAATTATTCCGTTTCCAAAAACGATAGTCCGTCACCGCGGCCCACCAGCAGACCCCTACTGACAACAATATCCACACCGCCTGCCGCTTCGCTTCACGATACCCATCATCCGCAGACGCCTGAGCACTGAAAATGCAGGTGCTAATCAGCATAACAAAGCCGACGATGACGAGAAACGACACAGACGTCAGAAGGAGAACAAGGCTTTTGCGGTGCATTGTGAAAACAAGGATTTGATATCTTTGGAGCAACCCAACCTAAGGCACTTTCAACTTCTGCCCGATTTGCAGACTCTCAGGTTTGACGATTCCATTGACCGCCATCAAATCGCGAAACGAAACATTCAGCTTCCGTGAAATCCCCCAAGCCGTGTCTCCTTTGACCACCTCGTAGTGACTGCCCGACGAAGCTCTCGCCATGGCAGGACGATCAACCGGCTTTGTGACCGCTACCTTTTCAGCTTCAGCTGCATCCTCTTTGGTAGGGATATCCAGCCATCGTCCCGGATACAACTCGTTGTCGGAGATGATGGCGTTTTTCTCCCGCATCGCCGCGGCGCTCACTCCGAGGTCACGCGCGATCTCGGCGAGAGTATCACCAGCCTGAACCTTATACTGATTCTCCGAGCTGCGATCTCGTCGCAGCGGCTTCGGAGGAAGCTCGCGTGCGGTCTCTTCGACTGGAACAGAGGCCTCCGCCGCCGGTTCCCGCTGTTCCTGTGTCGCAGGCTCGACATTCGAATGGGCGGAGCTGATCGTGATCGCGGTATTCGCTGATGCCTTATCAACCATTTTGAATGCCACGATACCACCGAATGCCATCACATGTAGAAGAAGCACCACAGTGAAAATTTTGGTAAGTCTCACGTCGGGCGCATCGAAATACCAATCGTGCTCCTCAGTTACATTTGCGGAAAGCTTCGACTGTGCTCGTGCTCTCCCCATCGCGGTATGTCTCGCACTTTTGACAGTGCGTCGTCTTTTACGGTTATTACTCATGCTGGTTAGTTGGTTGTTGTTGGGAAATCTGACTCAGGTGAGGCTCAGGACATGACGACGAAAGGCATCGCCTCTGGCCTCATAGCCTGTGTATTGATCGAAGCTTGAAGTACCCGGAGAGAACAGAACAACATCTCCTTCGGTCGCTTCATTCGCCGCGATCGCTACGGCAGCCTCCAAGTCGTCGACGACCGCGCAAGGCAGCGAGCCCGACCAAGCGTCACTGACTCGGTTGGCGTTCTCGCCGAAGAGAATGGCATACTTGACTGACCTTGCTGCGGTTCCGGCCAGCGACGCGAAGTCGAGCCCTTTCTCCTTACCTCCTGCGATCAGAATCACTGGCGCTTCCTGCCCGTTCAACGCACTCTCGAGCGAATGGAGGTTAGTCGACTTAGAATCATTGAGATAAATCACATCCGAGACCACAGCGACCTTTTCACAGCGATGCGCTGGGGCACTAAATTGGGCAATGACCGGCTCGACC
>JBCCBR010000295.1:0-4998 GCA_039033935.1 Verrucomicrobiota bacterium | reverse complement strand
CGACATGGCCCCAGCAGGTTTCTTCCCAGGGCGTAGTCGGAGTCAGTGCGCTTGGCTCAGTAATCATATCGACTCCGCCCATGCTACGCGCTCCCTGGAGCAAGGGCCGTCCATTTCAGATTGCTAATAGCACATATACGATAAGATTATGATGCTATTAAGAAAGAATTCGAATCCGTTCTCCTGCAGAACCTTGATTTAAATCTGCCTGGTTATCGAGTCCGGCGTTTCGCGCTGAATCGCCACATGCCGAGAGTTGAGAAGCTCTCGGTCCACAGTCATGACTTTTCGCAGATCCTGGTCTACCTCGGCGGATCTGGATTTCAGGAGTTAGGGGGAGAAAAACTGCCGGTCGCACGCGGCTCGATCCTAGTCATACCGCCGTGCCAGTCACATCGATTCATCAAAACCGACCAGAGACCGCCAGTCTGTCTGGTGATTGATTGCGACCAAGAGACCTGGGTTCTAGAGCCACAGACGGCACGCGCGTCGCTGCACGAGCTTGCTCGGATTGAGGCACGGCTACTGGATGTGTCCCGAGCTCAGGCAGCAAATCGGTCGACGTTTCAACAAATCGTCCCTCTTGTCGAGTTGATCGGAATCATCGATGCGCGCCTCGCGGCCCGGCCGCTCGATCAAAAATCCGGACCGATTGTGGATGAGTTGAACCGGCTCATCCAACAACTGCCCTGGAGCGAAGTCTCGCCGGCAACCCTCGCCAGGCGAGCTGATCGCACGGTCGCCCATCTGACACGGTTGCTGCAAGCCGAAGTCGGTCTTTCGCTCTCTCAGCTAATCGATCAGAGCAGGCTCGAAGCCGCCGAGACTGCCCTGGGGGATCGGAATCTCACTATCGCCGCAGCTGCCCGACAAGTTGGGATTCTTGACCCAAATTATTTTTCACGTTGGTTCCGACGAAAGTCGGGACGTTCCCCGCGAGAGTTTCGTCAGTCTGATCGGGCCGGGCGGGAGTGACGTCCGTTTAAGATATCCTGACATTACACTAAACACGAGCGCTTAGCGCTTGCATGGAATCGAGGTGTCCCGATTAGATCTGTGACACACGGAACCATGAAACCAATTAAACTCTTTTTCCTCGGGTTGCTCTTTTCCGCGATCCTGACCAGCTGCGCCAGCTACCTCGGACCAAAGCAAATCCAGCGTGCCCACCGTCCATTTAATGAATCGGTCGCGACTGCTCTGAATGAACAGCTGCTCCTCAATCTGGTGCGGCTCAAGTATCGGGATAATCCCTATTTCATCGAGGTCAGCGGGATCACTTCGCAGACGTCGCTGACTGGAGAGTTGGCAGCAACGAGCGGCACCCCGTTTTTCAATTCTCGCCTCCTTTCGCCGACCGGGACTCTCGGTTACACCAACACTCCAACGGTTAGCTATGCTCCGCTCCAGGGCGAGGCCTTCCTTTCGCGCTTGCTCGCCCCGATTCCAATGGATGCAGTCGCGAAGCTCACTCAATCGGGCTGGAGCGTTTCACGTGTCGTCAGAATCTGTGTCGAGCGCGCCAATGGTCTTCGCAACGCGGTCTCGGCCTCTGGTCCCACCCCGGCTCGGTCTCCTGAGTATCTCCGTTTCAAAGACTTCGCCGAAGGGCTCCGGGAATTTCAGGAGGATAAGGGGCTCAATCTCGTGCGTGAAGACGAGAGGATTGCACTCTTTTTCGACCCGACTCGGTGCAGCGAAGCTGAGGTTTGTGCTTTGCTCGATATCGTCGACGCTCGACCCCGGCAGGACTTGGTTTTTCTAGGAACCAAAGTTGAGCGTGGGTTCCATCCTAACGAACTCTCAATCGACAATCGGTCCTTGATGGGAATCCTCTTCTACCTGTCACACAACGTCGAGGTGCCGCGGCGTCACATCGAAAGGGGCCTCGTCACCAAAACCATCAATCCCGATGGCAGTGAGTTCGATTGGAATGACGTCACCGGGGATCTCCTCCAGGTGAAAATGTCGCCGACCCCGGTCCCGGACGCTTTTGTCCAGATCAGCTACCGAGGCCATTACTTTTACATCGCCGACAACGATTTGAACTCAAAGTCGACCTTCCTGATGCTGAATCAGTTATTCAATCTCCAGGCAGGAGACCAACGCGGATCGACTCCGGTGCTGACGATCCCGGTGGGAGGGTAGGGGAATGGATCAAGTCGCGGTCACAGATTGCGATAAACGTGCTGCAATGTGAGCAACGAGTAGGCTGTTACCAAGGCGGGATCGTCTTCCATCCAGCGGTTCGATCCCTCATTGATCCAGCGACCATCCGGCTGCTGTCGACTCATGACTTCGAGGGCGAGATCCTGCTTCCAGTCGACGGTTTCTCCCTGAGACGTTTCGAACTGATCGGTCCCGGTGATCGCGAGGGCCTTAGCCATCGTGTGGTAGTAGTAGTAGAGGCCCTGCGCATCCATTCCCGGATTCTCCTCGAGCGTGTAATTGTCCGAAAGCCATTCCATGACTGCTTCAACCCGCGGGTCATCCTGATCCAGGTCAGCGTAGATGAAGGCGAGAAGGCCTGCATAGCTCATGCTGCCGTAGCTGCGGAGGGCCGTCCGCTTTTCGCCTGCCTCGACTACATCGACCGTGCCCGCTTTCGAATCACCCGGATAATAAACAAACCCGCCTTCATCTTCCTCGCGCAAGGCCGCCCAAACACCCAGTGTTTTGACTGTCTCCTCGCTGTTCTGATTGCGGCTGATGAAGTCGATTGCCGCATCCCAGTCAAGATCGAACTCACCGGTTTCGTCGTGCTCCGTATCGGCGAGGACTTGTTTGGAATAGTAGAGCGCTTCAAGCGCGAGGTGGGTATTGGAAAGGTCGGAGTGGGCGTAGCTGCCACCGTAACCAATCCCGCCATCGAACAGATTGTCGGTCTCGCCGCGGCGATCGAAATCCTGCTGCTGATTGACCAAGAGCCGCCGAGCCTTAGCAATGACCGGGAGGTGATCGGGATTTCCCGACTGCATTAGTGCCATCATCGAGAGCGACGTGTTGTAGGTCGCAAGCCCTTTCCCGTAAATACCTCCGTCGGCTTTGACCTTCGAAAGAATAAACTCGTAGCCTTTCTCAGCTGAAGCGGGGGTCCCATCTGAAAGGCTGATGTTTGGATCTCCCATGATCGCCGAAACCGGCAGGGCGGTGAGAGCAGGCAGGTTCTGATCGCTCCAGGATCCGGACTCGGCATCCTGTGAGCCTTCGAGCCAGGCGACTCCTTTGGCGACGGCTCGTTCGATCTCCAGCTTCACAGAGACATTCCCATCAGCTTGATCACTGATCGATTGCGCTTCAGCAGCGCTGAGGGCTGCGATCAGCGTGAAAGCGGCGAGAAGAAAAGTTTTCATAGTTGAGTAATTGGTGATGAGACAACAAAAGAAAGAAATTGCTGAATGACATTGCATTTAGTCGCCGCCGTTTGTGACCGGACGCGGACGAATTACGAGGCGCCCCTGAGTTCCGATGTCAGGGATCAGATCGCCATTGGCTCCCCATCGCTCGTCGGTTTCGGCTCCTTCACGGGTCATATTAAACATGGCAATGTGGTCGAGATAGATTGCAATGATCGAGCCTTCAGCCTCGGCCATAAAAATATCGCCATCAACGTAGGAGCCAGTAAAGACCCAGTCGCCGCGATCCATCGGAAGGGCACCTTCCGCATCAATCACGAGATTGGGGGCTGACGTTTCGTTCTCCTGTGCCTGCTCCAGGAAGACGAAATCAACCGGATCGCCGCGATCAGCTTCGCGGCCTCCCTCGCTTTCAACCAATTCCGCTGGTAGGAATCGATTGAAAACGTCTCCATGACCCTCCTCATACCGGAGCAGTTTCATCGCGATCTGCAGATCGACCGGGGCCACTTTGGTGGTGAAAATTGATTCGTGTACTTTTCCCTGCTCGTGGACCAGGAGGTATTCGACCGGGCCACCCTCGTTCATATTGACGACCACTGGGATTTCCAATTCCCGGGTTTTGGCATCGAACGTCACCTCGCCAAGCCGATACTTCGTTTCGCCGATTTTGGTGACGGCAGGCTTTTTGCCTTCGTCGACTTGAAATGCAGTTGTGGTCCCCGACTCAGGGCGGGGGCGCTCCGGCTCTGAGGGCCCAAAGGGTGCCCCCTGAGCGATAGTCTGAGGGGACAACTCCGCTGAACAAAACGAAGCGAAGATTGTCGTAAAGAGCCAAAACCGCATCCTCCAAGCTAGCGCGAAAACGGCGTCGTGGCAAAACCACGTCGTCTCCTCTTCTGGCCCTTTCGTAACTTATGCACTCCCGATCGCTGCCAACGCTCTGCGCCGGTTTGGTGTTTGAAGGATTGGGTAGCAGCGGCGACATTAGAAAACGGTCATGAATCGATATCTGGTAATGGTTTTGGCGATCGTCACCCTCTTGGTGTCGACCCATTCGCGTGGCCAGGCTGATCTCCCACCACTTGTGGCGGCTCGGTGCGCCGGTTGCCATCCGGCACCGCGAGCAACCAGCATGCCCCGTCATGCCTGGCCCAAAATTATCGATTCGATGGAGGAAGTCATGGCGGCCCAGGGGCAGCCGCTTCTGAGCCTTGAGAAGCGGTTTATCTCTGAGTATTACATCCAGAACAGCAACCCGGCGCTTTCCAATATACCTGACGAATTTGCCGATTCAGGGATACCGTTCCAGTCAATCGCCGTCGGCCTCCCTTCGCGAGATGTCCGCCCTCAGGTGACGAGCACGAAGGTGGCCGATCTCGATGGTGACGGACAGCGCGACGATCTTATCCTGACCGACAACACCCGTTCGAGTGTGAGCTGGTTGAGGGTCGAGGGTGGAGAGTGGTTTGAAACCGAGATTGCCAACGCTCCCGCCCCGGTCAACACGACCCCTTTCGACTTCGATAACGACGGCGACATTGACCTCGCGGTCTCAGCAATGGGGTGTGTGCATCCCTAGGGGGAACGGCTAGGGGACTGCGAGCGGGGGGGGAGTCGGGGGGGCGGGGGGGGCGAGGGG
>JBCCBR010000294.1:0-5000 GCA_039033935.1 Verrucomicrobiota bacterium | reverse complement strand
GCGCGCGATCGAAGAGCTGGCTGACATCCATGCTGAGATGGGGACAGCCGACAATTGGCTCAAGGACTGGCTCGGTGAGGGCATTCCCCTTGTCACGCCGATGGTCGAAAGAATCTGGGCGGCGCGGTTTGCGAGGGACCGGGATGCGCTTGCCGGCTTGCTCGGTTCCTTGCCGGAGCCCACTTCACACGTTGAGAATCTGACGCAGGCCTACAGCTATCTGCTGACTGGCGATCAGGCGAGCCTCACTCAGTGGACCGAGGCACAACTCGACGAATCGTCTCAGTCCCACTCCCGCTCAATCTACGGAGTGCTCTCCGCTTATCTCCAGCTTAGATCCGGTTCGGGAGATCCGCTCCTGTCTCAGGAGGTGGTTTTTAAAATGTTGGAAGATCTCCGCTTCAGCGACAGCCTCGCGATCCATTTCTGGTCGGAGCTGAGAAAAGATGGCAACTTCGGAGCCGCCCACCAGCTCAGCCTGAGGATGATCGAAGACGGTTTTGTGACCTCGAGTGCCCTCTGGTTCCAGCTAGCCCACCTCGCTGGCAAGGCTGGTGACGAGCAGCACCGGGAAGACTGGCTCGAAGCCTCGATTGCAGCGCCGGGCAGTGCTCGCAGAGTGGGCCGGACCGACTTTTACCTGACCGCCCTGACCGAGCGGCTTGCGCTCCTCGATAGTGATGAAGAGCGCGAGGCCTACCTCGAAGGTCTTCTCACAAAAAGCGGTGAATTGGTTGCGAATGGGCGCGGCAGCAACAGCGACGTGCAGCGTCATCTCCTCGGGTGGATCGCGGCGAAGGACACAGATAAATCGATTGTCTGGCTTGAGCGACTGATCGACCGAAATATCGCGGGACTGCGCCCGAGCACTAAGGACGAGAATCAGGTGCGCTACGATCAGGGGCAGAATTGGCAACGGATGACAGGAGTGCTCCGTTACTACGTCGATCGGATCCCGATCAACCGCGGCAATAGACGCGCTTTTGTCCACGCGGTGGGGGACGAGCCGCTCGCCCTGCCCTACGATGATTCGGTCTTGGCGGAATACGAGGCCTTTGAAATCGAGCGCCGACTTCTCCTTCTCGAGGGAGCGACCGAAGGCGAGCGCCGACTTCATATCTCCAGTCTGAACTCGTCTCTGCGATCTCCTGAGAGTCGGCTCAATCTGGCGCGCCGCCTCGAGGCCTTTGGTTTCTACCGCGAGTCGATGGCCGTTTACCGGGCGGAGGCGATGCGCGAAGGGGGAGACTACGCTCCGCTTTCAGGCTTTTTCGAAGCCTGCGAAAAATCGAAGCTGCCCGACCCCGCGCTGGAGATCCTCGCGAAGCTGAAGACGCGGGAGTTTCCGACCCCCGCTGGGTTGACCTCGGACTACATCGCCGAGCAGGAGGCCAAATTCCTGCGCATCGATCACAACGTCGAGTTACTGGCAAAGCTGGCACGGCCTCCCGTGACGCGAGACGGAGTTGAAATCGTGAGTAGAGGCTACCTCCCGTATCAGGACGAACTGGTTCGGCTTTTACAAGAGCGTGATGACAGAGCCTCGCTCGTCGCCCTGCTCGATTCGATTCGGACCCAGGGCGATGCCTCCAACGAGCAGAAGCTACTCGGCGCGAGACTGGCGCTGGAGAGTGAAAAATTCAACGAAGCGCGCCGTTGGCTAAGCTCGATCAATCGAAAAGAAGCCGAAAGCCAAATCGAGCGTCAGTGGATCGAAACGATGATCGACACAATTGAGGTGGAAGGCTGGAGAGACGGAGAGGGGCTCCTCGCGATTGCCCGAGATGTCGAAGGGGGGCAAACGCTGAATCTGGTCCGGAATCTGGCTGATGCGCTTGTCGAGGTCGGGGCAAAGAGAGAGGCGGTCGGGCTCTTGCGACGGTCTCTCTCGAGATCGAGTCAGCCCGGCAGTCGCACCGCTTTTGCGATGAGCTTGATCGTCCTGCAGGCAAGAAATGGTCAGAGCTGGTCTGAGCTGGAGCCCGATCTGGAGCGGTTTTTTGCCGATTTTGCTTACGAGCCAGAGGGTTCCCGGCGCTTCGAGACCGGCCCCTTCGTCCGGCCGAGTGGATCGGGTGTGAACCCGCCAGAAGTAGTGATCCGCTCAAACTTAGCCTGGTTCCTTGAGCAGCTCGACGAGGCTGGCGCCCTCAATTTCGAGCTTGCTGCGACGCTCGCAGATCTCCCTCAAATCTCCTCCTCCACCTGGCTGCGATCCCTTGTGTTCGGTGCCGCGAAGCAGGACTTCGACCCGTTTGTCGGAGAGTACCTCGATCCAGAAATACTCGATTCGGCGACCCGAGACAGTCGGCTCGAAGCCCTCGCCAGCGCCGGAGAAGCCGGTCGTCTCGCTGCCGCGAAGTGGGTTGAGGAATCGCGAATTTCCGGGAGGCACTTTTTCCGGGGCGCACCGGCGCGGCAGATCGACTTCTTTCACCGGATCAATGATCGGAGCCGGCTCCTCGAGATCCACACTGAGTTGATCCGCGAGTCTCAGTCCGATCTCTTTCACCAGATTAATCTGGAAACTCATTACGCAACTCTCGCGACTCGCTTCCGCTTGCCGGACCACTTCGAGGCTGTCGGTGAGCCGGAGCTGGCCGGGGCGCTTTACGAGGCTTACAACGGAAGTGTGGTGCGCTACGACTGGAGCCATGAGACCTTTCTCGAGCGGATGGTCGCTCACCTGATCCGGCAGCAGGAGTTTGAAGAAGCGGAGAGACGTCTCATCGAGCTTTCTCCCAAAATCATCGGGGTCGACCGGCGCCTCTGGGTCGAACTCTATGATGCAGCCGGCTGGCTCGATCAGTGGGAGAGCCGGACCCGGGCCGCAAATTTCTCCACCGGCGAAGAGAAGCAGTTTGAGGCCTGGAGAAGCAGGCTTGCGCGAGGCGGAGAAATACGGGACACTGTCGGCCGATGATTTTCTCTCGATCATTGCTGACCAGAAGCGTGCTGGCGGTTTCCGCCGTCATGCTGCTCTGCCAGTGCCAGACCCAGCGGACCGTCAAATCGGTGCGTTCCTCGATCTCATTCGATGAAGGCATGTGGGGCGGCCAGGGCGGCGGCGATCAGGATCAGATTCGCGAGAAGTTCATCAACAAAGGCTTCAAAATCGATGAGCAGGGAAATTTCGTGGCGAACGAGACCGATCTCTACTCCGACAGTGAGGCCCGAGGTCTCGATGGGAGCTTTCGCAAAAAACAAGCCCGGTTCGGTCGCGATGAATTTCAGCGGGAGGAATTTCGGACACCGGAGTACATTGCGAGACAGGAGTTCAACGGCACCAGCGAGGCGCGCGAGAGCGGTGCCGAAGCTCGCGAGTCAAATTTTGCCGCTTCGCGGAACGACGACTCGGGTCGTCTTTTCGGTCGGCGTGGCGAAAGCCGCTCGACCAGTGGCGAAACCTTTGAGACCGGTGCCTACCGAGCGGGCGAGCGTCAGGTAGCCTATCAGGAAAACCGTGAGGCGGCGCAGGCCGATTCGGTCCGTCCCCAGGGTTATCGGCAAACTGCGGGATTCAAATCCAACGCGTCGCTGTCAGTCGACGACGTCCGCAAAATGGTCAGCCCCGGGTCGATTCAGTGACCGGCTCGCCTCACTGTTTGCAATCAGTCGCTCTGCCGCGTGGGGTGACAAAACGTCCAAGAGCGCTCAGCTCTGATAACGAGCGCGCTTTGCTTGTGGAATAGCCTGGCGAATCAAGAAAGTCATTTCGACTCGGAACGTTCAGGGCTTGGATGCCTCGCCTTTTTGGGCAGGGGTTTGCTTGGAGCGAATCCAGTTCCCTCCCCGCGGAAGCCCCAAGAAATCGTCAACTTCGGTAATCAATTGATCCGACAATTTCATTTCGGCTTCGACTGCAGCTAGGCGATCTCTCAACCTTGCCAATGCTCCTGACGGACAATCTTCCTGCTCCATTAACTGGTATTGATAAAGGTGTCTTCTGAGAGAGGTGTAAACATGTAACTGCTCTTCGGGGTCGCTTGATGCGTAAGTAATCTCAAAAGCTCTCTCGAAGGCTTGGTTTGACCAATCAACGAAGGACGGATACTTGGTTATCATGATGCGATATTGCGTCATTGCTTCATCAACCTTGCCGGACTTCTCTAGGCAATATCCAAAACGGAAAATTGCTTCCGCCCTTTCTGAGGCGGTGAAAAGTTTTCGTTGCTCGATTAATGGAGTAAACTTCTCTACGAAAGCCTTCCAACGGCCTTGATCCATTAGCTCTCTACCTAACTTGAGATCTGAATTTGGGGGCTGATCTGAGGAAGTGTGCCAGTCAATGTCCTCAGGCTCAATCTTTCGTTGTTGATAGTCGAGAACCTCGTGCTCCTCAGGCCCCGCAAATGAAACGCCTGTTAACAAAACTAGGAGTATTCCTTTGAAGAATGGCTTCATAATTTCTAGAGCGCCTCTCTTGCCCAACGTCCGAAGCATCGCAGCCTGATACGGGAGTATTGCTTCGACTACAGATTAAGGATTCGAATCAAGTTAGTCAATCAACTCACAACGGTATCGGGCTAGTCCGTCGCCGTCTTGGTGTGCCCGGGTTTGTTTTTTAATGATCGACTGCCAGGGCTTCATGGCTTCCGACTTCGATGCCTTCGTCACGCCAGGAAGATTCGATCGCTTGAATGTCTCTCTTGACCTGCTCAAGTCCGCCCAACCAACCACGGTAGACCATCTTCACCGGAAGCCGTTCGCTGAGCGTCTTAATGGACTTGATGAAGTGTTCACTTCGCTCAATCGGATTTTTCAGAACATTGTATCCCAAACGAATCCCATCGAACGGCCCAGGGTCGCCTTCGTAGCGTGCGGTATCAGGAAGGTCGTCCATCGCGATTTTTTCAGGCTCAACAGATAGAATGAGAAGGAATTGAGGCCGCGCCATGAAATGGCAATGCTACCTTCTCAATCTATGAAAAAAGAAAAAAACAACACCACACAAATCACAATCGGCGTCGACCTCGGTGATACTCAACACCGTTACCACG
>JBCCBR010000293.1:0-5014 GCA_039033935.1 Verrucomicrobiota bacterium | reverse complement strand
CGCCAAAACCCAATCCGCCGGCGGCACCAGCCCCGGGCGTCGTGGACCATTCAAGAGCTTTTGGTCCTAGCAGTGAGAGCAGCTTTTCGAAGCGGGATTCGTGTCGTTCGAAGTCGTCTTCTGAAATTCCTTTCTGCGGCCCATAGACTCGTGTCGCTCCGTCCGGCCCGAGCAAGGGATTTACCACGTCGCAGGCCACGGTGACCCGAGGTGGCACCCAGGATTCAGGGGGGAGCAGAGATTTTATTTCCGCCAGATCGTTTGCGTTTTCAAAGCAGTGGGGCGCGCCATCCGGGCCGATCAAGCTCCAGCCGAGGGCGGTCGCAAGGCCGAGGCCACCGTCGTTCGTTGCGCTGCCACCTATTCCCAGCAGGATCTCTTCGGCGCCTCTCTTGATCGCGAAATTCATGAGCTCCCCGGTCCCGCGGCTGCTCGCACGCCAAGGATCTCGTTCGCATGTCTCAATCAAACGCAGGCCAGAAGCCTCTGCCATCTCGATGATTGCGAGCTTGCGACTCTCGATCCAGCCGATCGAGGCGACAATCGGCTTGCCGAGGGCATCTGTTGTGGGGACTTCCAGCGAGACACCGTCGAGAGTCGGAAGAAGTGCGCTCAGCAAGCCATCTCCACCATCAGCAACGGGTAAGTGGACGAACTCGACTGAAGAGAGCTTTCCCTTTTCAGACCAGGCAGATCTCAGTCCTGACTCGATCGCTCGAGCCACCTCGGCGGCAGTCATGGAGCTCTTGAACTTGTCAGGTGCTAACAGAATCTTCATGACTTCGCCCTTTCCTCAGGTCGGCTCGATTTCGCGCAAGTTTGTCGCGGCGCGGTCTCAGAGCAAATTACGGAAACAAGTTTCGTCGTCGCCAGTCGTCCTAGCGCTGTCTTGCCATGCGCCCGAGGCGGCAACTAGACGCGGATTGAGAGTGGCTTTGGATCGTGGAGCGAGGGGGTGAGCATATCCTATCAGCCCTTCGGCAATGGGATCGAGATTGATTGGGGCTAAAACTCAATCTTAGGGAAATTTTCACAATTTTGATAAAACGCGAAAAAGATGTGAATTTCCTCGCTTTTGCGACCGAAATTTGCGAAAATTCCGCCCCCTCAAAAACACCCACCGAAACACTCCTCCTCCTCGCTGGCGACCTCCGTCAGTCCCCCAAGTTACTCTTGATGCCATGAATCGTACAGAAACGTCTCGAAGCAAACGTTGGTTTTTCACTCGTTCTAGTATTCGCGCTTACCGCGAGTGGCTGGAGAAAAGAAAGCTGAATGGTGTCAACGAACGTCGGAAGTTGTTCGCAGAAGCGCTCGAACCACGGGTGTTGTTTTCCGCTGCACCCGCAGCTGCTCCGAGCGAAGAGGTTCCGGCTGAAGAAGCGGAGACCGTGCAGGAGACCGTTGTGGAGTCCGCCGTTAAGGCAGGGGCCGATCGTCTTGAACAGGAAGATCTTGAAGCGCTCGCTGAGGAGGCACTGGAGCGCTGGAAAGAGTCTGGCATTTCGGCGGATCAGCTTTCGGCGCTCGAAGCAGTCGAGTATCGCGTCGAAGACTTGATCGGAGAGCTGCTCGGTCAGGCCGAGGGATCGGTGATCACGATTGATATCGATGCAGCAGGGCGTGAGTGGTTTGTCGATGTTACCCCCGAACTCGACGAAGAGTTTTTAGATCAGGATGGAAGTCGCCTGCTCGCAACTGAAGATTCGGCGCTGGGAGGCGTGGACCTCCTAACGACCCTTTTGCATGAGCAGGGTCATATTCTCGGGTTGGAAGACCAGGGGCTGAATCAGAGCAGCGATTTGATGTTTGGGTTCCTGGGAGAGGGAATCCGGCGGTTGCCGGTGGGGGATCAAGCAAGCGGAGGAACGCCGGGCTCTCTCGAGGGCGTGAGGAATCTAGCTGCTACCGGGACAGCAGGGGACTTCACTGTTTTCACGAGCACGGATAGTGTTGGTAGTGGACAGACAATTGCCAACGCCGGGGATTCGATTACCCACACCTTCCAGACTCAAGTCAATGCTTCTGCTAATGACAGTCAGGAACTGACCGCGACTTCGGACGGCATTGCCCTCACTGCTGGTCACCACCTTGTGCTCTACAACGCGCGCTTCGATGCGACGGGATTCTCGGGTACTGAGGACAGAAATCAGGCCAACTCAAACCTAAGTCTCGCCGGGACGGATCTCGCGGTAGGGTGGTCTGACGGATTTGCCCGTACTCAATCGGGGGACAACGAACTGGTCACTGCTGGTGGTGCTATCATTGACGTGGCAACCAACGGCGACGTGCTGCAGTTGCACACCCAGCGGACCGATAACGACGAGGCTGGTACAGTTCTGAATCGGACGAGCGCGACTGGCATTCAAGTTTTGAAGCTAGATGATAGCTTCGATTTCTTCATGGCCGAAAGTGGGGCCACTCTTGATGGGACGACCGTCGCAACGGCCACTTTTGAGGCGGTCACTTACACCGCCACAGAGACGGATGCTGCATTCTCGTTCGACGCTGCGACGGGCGAGATCACCCTGAATGACTCCGGGGACTACCTCGTCTTTGCCAATACCCATTTTGCTGGTGCGACGGGTCGAACCACTTATTTGCAAAGGCTCGCCCTAGATGGCACCGAGGTAGACGGGACTTTGACGAGCACCTACCTGCGGGGCTCTCAGAGCACCGACGAAGGTGCTACCGCAATTGGGACTCTACTAACCGCGACGGCAGGACAGAATCTGACGGTGCAGGTTGCTCAGGAGGGAGGGTCCGGAACCGATTTGAACATCACTTCAACCCGATCAGGAATCACGATTGTGAAGCTGCCGGGCAGCGCACAGACAATCGCCCTGACTGACGCGAGTAATCAGAATCTCAACCAGGGCAACACAAACAGTCGTACTGCACCAAACAGCGTTCCGGTGACCTTTGACACCTCGGTCCAGACGGATCCCAGTTTTGCGCACACGGCAAATCAGGCCGAGGTCACTGTCCAGCACGATGGCGATTATCTTTTCCTGCATCAGCACGAAGTGTTTGATCCGAGTGCGATCCGGGTTGTTCCCAACACAGGTCTCGAGGTCAATGGGGGAGAGATTCTGGACTACGGTCAGAGTGCCCGCTACAACCGGGATGATGCTCCAGAGGCTCAGACTTCAGGCAACTGGGGTGGTGCGCTGCTCGACCTTGAGTCGGGAGACGTCGTTAACATGGTCTCGGGTCTTCTCGGTGCCGGGGGTAACACGAGTAACAGCTCGGGAGCAGCCTTGCAGGGTATCAGCCTCTCTTCTTTGTTTGATCCAATTTTCCCGGCAGCGAACACCGGGATCACAGCTGATGCCGGGACGACCACGGTGATCACTCAGGCAAATCTCGAAACGGGAGCTCAGGTTGCCGCTTCAAATGTGACTTACACGCTCACCAGCTCGCCCGATGCCGCGATCGGCTCGGTGCAGGTGGGTGGGGCTGCGGTGACGTCATTTACTCAGGACCAGGTTAACAATGGTCTGGTAAGCTTTGTTGGGGCAGGTGGAGAGGGAGCCACTTCTTTTGACTACACGGTCAATGATGGCGGTGGGAATTCCCTCACCGGCACCTTTGCCCTGCGCGTCGTCGCGGCTGACTCGATTGATGTGCTGAGCGGCGCGGGAAATCTGACGACGACTGCAAGCGCCAACGGACTGCTCGCGAACGAGGTGCTCGATGTCGCCAATACCCCTGTATTTGTCTCATCGGCCGGGGCCGCCACCAGCGGCACCGCGATTGCTCCAGGCGGCAGCGCTCTGATCCCGACTGCAGGTGGTGCGAATGTCCGGGTTTTCTCAGATGGCAGCTTTCAATACGACCCGGCTGCATTCATCGGCGAGACCGATAGTTTTGTGTATCAGCTCACGGATGCCGGGACCGGATTTGTTTCTTCCGATGTGACCGTCACATTGACGGTAGGAGACTTCGAAATCGATCCCCTTGCTGAGACGACCGACGAAGACACCGTTCTGACGGTTGATCCTTTGACCGATCAAGGGCTGATTCAGCAGGGATCGATCTTCCTGAACACGGATTCAAATGTGTTTGGTCAGCAGCGTATCGGCTTCTCGGTCGATGTCGATGGCGACTGGGCGATCGTAGGGATGGATGCCGCGACCGATACGGAGCGTGTCATCATTTACCAGCGCAACACCACGACTGGAGCGTGGGAATTTCATTCTCTGCTGGAGAACCCTGAGGGAGTCAACACGGGTGACAACTACGGGTTCGCGATTGCGATTGATGCCACTGCAGGGGAGGAAATGATCGCGGTTGGTGCATTCACGGAGGATGATGGTCCCGGAAACGATGGAGGAGCTGTTTACATTTACGAGCTTCAGGCCGGGGTCTGGAATCTGACAGACACGATCAACGGCGACGATGCGTTGCCGGGGATTGATGGATCTGATAATTTCGGTGTCTCGGTGGGCCTCACAAATGATGGGGCGGGCACGCGACGCTTAATCGTGGGAGCCCATACGGAAGATACGGGGGGTAGCAACAGAGGCGCGGCCTACGTGTTTGATTATGTGACATCCGTCTTTGACACCGCAAATGTTACCCAACTGAAAGCTTCCGACGCCGCTAACAATGACCAGTTCGGACGATCGGTTTCAATTGATGGTAACATCGCTGTAGTCGGGGCAGAGTTGGAGGATGCTGACGGCCAGAATAATGGGGGTTCGGCCTATGTCTATCAGTTTGATGGAGCAAGCTGGGTAGAGCGTCAGATCCTGACGACAGCGGCCCTCGGATCTGGAGTTCCTGTTACGGCCGATGATCGATTTGGATTCGATGTGGAGGTTGACGGCAATACCGTTGCGGTGGGCGCACGACTTGAGGATACGGGAGCCGGCAGTCGAGGTTCTGTCTTTGTTTACACCACCGCAGATGCCGGGGTGACCTGGGCGTTTGAGGCTCAGCTTCAACCGACGTAGGGCGGCGACGACCAGTTCGGTGTTTCTCTCGAATTGCTTGGAGATGTCATCATCGT
>JBCCBR010000292.1:0-5034 GCA_039033935.1 Verrucomicrobiota bacterium | reverse complement strand
CCGCGTTTTTGCAAACGCAGCTACCATCCAAGATCCAAGATTAAACCGCGTGCTCATTCTCACCTTTAACCTTTTACATTTTACCTTTTACTGCGCCACAGGCGCCCCCAATCTGCCCAAAAACGAACGCCGAGTCCGGAACCAAACCGCAACAACGGCCTCGGATTTTACCGAATAGAAAAAGGAATTTTTGATGAATCGCACTATCACGCTCATCGCTACACTCGGGATCTTGAGCTCGGTCTTTGCCTCCTCACAGGGCAGCGAAGATCGGCCAAACGTCCTCATGATCTGCATTGATGATCTCAATGACTGGATCGGTTACCTCGGCGGTCATCCCGATGTCCAGACTCCTCATCTCGATGCTCTTGCGAGCCGGGGCCGGTTCTTTACCAATGCACACTGTGCTGTGCCGGTCTGCTCAGCGTCTCGGATCAGTGTGATGTCGGGAGTTGCGGCGACGACTCACGGCAGCTACGAGCTGGGACCGGCCTACGAACAGTTGCCGACGCTCACCGACGTCCCCACGATCCACGAGTTTTTTCGCGATCAGGGCTACACAATCGCCTCGGGAGGCAAAGTGCTCCATCATGGCTTTCGCGGTCGGCTCGGGCAGTCGATTGATCTCCCGATCAAGACTCCGAAAAAGAACCGCCCGTCCCAACCGCTCAATCGACCTGTCGACTGGAGCGGAGCCTGGGATTGGGGTGCCTACCCAGAGAACGATGCAGGGATGTCAGACTTCGTTCTCGCGCAGAATGCCGCTGCTGCTCTTGCGAGCGAATTTGAGAAACCGTTTTTCATGTCGGTGGGATTTTTTCGGCCCCATTTACCTCTGTTTGTTCCTCCGAAGTGGTTCGAGCTATACGAGCTCGACTCTATTACTCTGCCCTCTGCCCCGCTGTCGGACCTCGACGATTTGCCAGATCACTTTCTCGGGATCAACGACTATGCCCTCGCCCCGACGCATGCGGAAGTGGTGAAGCACGGCAAGCAACGGAGCCTGACTCAGGCTTACCTTGCCTCAATTTCCTTCGTCGATCACTGCGTCGGACTGGTTTTGGATGGGCTGGAGGGAAGCCCTCATGCCGAAAACACGATCGTCGTGGTGTGGAGTGATCACGGGTTCCACCTCGGCGAAAAGCAGCACTGGGCCAAGCGAACCCTTTGGGAAGAGTCAACCCGGGTCCCGTTGATCTTTGCTGGACCCGATATCGAACCGGGAAGCGGATGCGGAGAAGCCGTCAGCCTCCTTGATATCTATCCAACTTTGGTGCAGCTCTGTGGGCTCTCCGAAAACCACCACCTCGAGGGCGTCTCTCTGACACCTCAATTGGCAGATCCAAGAGCAACGAGGATTTCACCCGCGATCACCTCATCGTATTTCGGAAACCACTCGGTGCGGACCAAAGACTGGCGACTGATCGCCTACGAAACTGGCGAGCTGGAGCTCTATGACCACCGCGCCGATCCCGGGGAATTAATCAATCTCGCCAATGATCCCGAGTATTCCGAGCAGCGGTCGATCCTGATGGAATTCCTCCCCAAGAACGCCGAACCGGAGTTTAAAACAGAGTCCGAGCGCATGCGACGCAGAGATTGAGTTCGCGGCGCGAGGTCAGCGCAGGATTGCTTCAGTTACTCCTTCTCACGAAATACGATGTCAACTCGACGCAGTGACGTCTGCCCCGCGGCGGCCTCTACCGCAGCCCGAGTCTCACCGAACGAGATGATCTCGACGCGGCGGCCAGCAATACCCTCATCGATCAGGGCATCCTTGACCGCCTCCGAGCGTGCTCTCGCGAGGATTCCGTTGTAATCCGAGGGGCCGGTTGTGTCGGCGAAGCCGCGCAATTGGACCACCAATCTGTCTTCGGCGGCGAGGTCTGCAGCAGCCCCACTGATCAATTCAGCGGAAGTGGAATCCACATAGCTGGAGTCGAAACCAAAGTCGATTGAGACCGTTCCGGGGATTTTGTCTGCGGGAAGCGGTTTCGGGCCTGCCGGTGCGGGCTCGGCTGGCTCGGGACGCGCTGTTGCAACCTCTTGGAGCCGCTCTATCTCGGCCCGAAGTTGCTTGGTCTCTTCTGCGGCAGTTGCCGCTTGCACTTCGCTTTCTTTTCTGAATTCGGCGAGCTGACGCGTCACCGCAGCCTCGATCTGGCCAACGCCCTCGGTTTGCATCTCTTTGAGTTGCTGCTGCGATGCGGCAAGCTCGGCCCGGGATTTCTCCAATTCGCGCTGCTTCTTCTGTGCGGTCTCGAGGCTACTCTGAAGTGAGGCGACAAGTTCCGGCTCGGCCGTTTCTTTGAGGGGTCCGAGAATGGACTTAGCAGCGCCAAAATCGCCGGATTGCAGGCTGGCCATGAATGCCATAACTTCGGTGGTCGAGTCTGCGGGCGGGGCTGCCGCCGATTCTGTCGCTTCCGCTGGCTCCGCGCTCGGCTCTGACCCCACCTCCGCGACGACGGTCTCCTCCGTTTCCTCAGATCCGACTTCGACGTCGGCCTCTTCAACTTCCTCTGACGCAGAACCAGCGTCGGCAGTCTCCGAGCCTTCGGTCGTCTCGGATTCAGTTAGCTCGGTCAACTGGGCAGCCAGCTCATCGCTCTCCTGCAATTCAAAGGCTGCGAGGGCAGCGGCGAGGTCTTCGGGAGGTGTAGGAGTGGCTGGAGCCTGACGCTGCACGAGTCGCGGAAGGGCAAAGGCAACTGCGATTAACCCGACCATCAGCAGAAGAAAGGCTAGCTTCTTTAAAATTTTCATCGCCAGATCCTACACAATTCCCATAATTTTTTCAATTTTTATTGCGACTGATTGTGTAATGAGGTTATTCTTGAGACCCCGTCCTGCCGCTGAACCGCCGAGGCGCATCTTCTATGCCAAACGAAAAGCTATCATTGATTGAAGTCCACGGAGACCGGGCCGTGGGCATCCGAGGAGATTCTTCCGAAAAGGCCCTGAGTCTCTTCGCCCGCGATGCTGAAAGCTTCCAGACACGAGCCTATCTGATCGGCTCTTCGATAGGCATGTCGGCAGTGACAGGAGCAGCCGCTGCCTACGACGAAGGCACGATCGGGTTTCGCTTTGCGAATTCTTCCAACGAGGGCTTCGACGCTCGCGGCATCCTCGCAACCGATGGTCAGTACGATCCCATCAGCGTGATGTCTTGCCTCGAATTAGGGTGAGCTTGTTTCTCCTTCGCCCCTTTCTGATCACCTCCCCTCCTCTCGTTTCGCATGGCCGACTCCCAGACCTTCGATGCGGCAATCAAGGCCCTCAAGATGATGAGAAAGGTGCGTCGCCTCTCTGGTCTGATTTTTGTCAATGAGGGCGTTCTACTTCACGCCGAGTCCAAGTTTACCGAGGAACAGGAAGCCTCGTTTGTTCGTGAGGTGAATGCCCTGATCGCCCTCTACCGAAATTCTGACAAGCAGCTGAGTCGGAGTATTCTCGGATTCGACGGGGGCAATGTGCTCCTCTACAACTGCGTCCCCTTCTGGCTCGCCCTGTTTTTTGACGACAAAGCCACCGCCGAGACGGTCCAGCGCAACGCCCAAGACTTTTTCTCGAAATGGGCCGATCCCCTCGGGATTGATCCAAGCTTTGGAACATCTCTTCCGAAACTCTCACTTGATGGTCTCTCCGAGGTAGAGCCAGCATCCAACGAATCGCCAACATCAGAATTGGCAGAATCCGCCGCGGCGACGACCGCGCCAATCCGCCCCGCTTCCTCTGCCGCGATCCAGGCGGCTCTAGCCGATCAGTCCGATGCGGAGTCAATTCCCGCTTCGGACCTAGCTGCAGAGTCGAGAGCCCCCTCTCAAACTGAGTCGGAAGTGTCCGCTCAGGAAGAAACCCCAACCGGGCCTGCGCCTGGATCTGACCAACCCACTCGCTCTATGGACGGCAACGCCCAGGAAACCTGGAACTCCTTTCGCTCTCAAGTCGAAGGCCTATTCTCAAAAGTCCTCGGCCGTGCTCAAGCAAGCCGAATCATTGACCGGGAGTTGAAAGCTCTCGGCATCGCCAGTGATGGCTTTCTCAACGAATCCCAATTTCGTCCCTTCGGCCAGAAACTGGTAGGACGGGTTAAGGACCGAATGACCAAGAAGCAACTCGAAACCGAGTTGGTCGACATCGTGAACCGACACATCGGCTCCTAAGGCATCAAACTTGCTTACAAAATTTTTACTCCTAACTCAGCCATCTCAGCACCCTCATAGTTATGAAATTCCTACTTAGGTCACTCGCTATCGCGGTCCTTGCTTTGCTCTGCGTGCCACTCCTGCCAGCGCAGACCCAAACTGGTCCTACCGCCGAAGACATCGAGCGCCTCAATCTGCTGATCCAGCAGGCAGAGGTGATGAAGGAGCGGATCGAGGAAGAAAAACGTCGCGAGGAGCTGCTCAATGACCCCGCCTATCAGCAGCAATTGATCCGCGACTTCGATCTCCAGCTCAAGGCGCTCGACGACCCGACCGGTGGTGTCGCCGCCAAACCTCAGCTCCAGAAAAACATCGATTACGTCTGGACGGTGACTTGTGCGATTTTGGTGGCGTTGATGCAGGTCGGCTTTTGCATGCTGGAAATGGGGCTTTCCCGCTCCCGAAACTCGATCAACGTAGCGATGAAAAACGTGCTCGATTTCTCCGCTGCGATCATCGCCTTTCTTCTGTTTGGATTCACCTTCATGTTCGGTGTATCAGAGTCAGGCTGGATCGGTGCCGATAATTTTGCGATCTGGAAATTTCCTTCTGACAGTCCGATCTGGACCTTCTTCATCTTCCAGGCTGTCTTTGTCGCAACCGCTTGCACGATTGCTTCCGGGGCGATGGCAGAGCGGACAAAGTTTTTGGGTTACCTCTGTTACACGGTGATCCTGTCAGGATTCCTCTACCCAGTCTTTGGCCACTGGGCCTGGGGTAGCTTCGGCGGTGGATACGTCGAAGGTTTCGGTGGCAGCGAAGGTTGGCTCCAGGCCTTCGGTGTCGGATTTCACGATTTTGCAGGTAGCACGGTCGTCCACGGAAT
>JBCCBR010000291.1:0-5046 GCA_039033935.1 Verrucomicrobiota bacterium | reverse complement strand
CATCGACCTCGACAGCATGATCCCTCGTCACAAAAGCCTGGGCCACGTCCGGGTTGTGACCGTTGAGTTCGGCGACATTCCGGACGGTTGCGATCATTGCCTGCGTCACTTTGTCGTTCATTGCTTCTGGGAGATCGGCCCCGGTGCCCATCACGACGAGGGCAGAACCAATCGTCGCGGCGGGTCGCATGTAAATCTCATCTGTCCCGATCGCGATGATCGCTCCAGCCGAGTAGGCCCGCGTGTTCACAAAAGTGTACGTTGGGATACTCACATCCTGCAGCGAGTTCAGGACCAGCCCTTCGGTATACCAGGCATAGCCCCCCGGTGTGTCCATTTCGAAAACGACCGCTTCGGCACCGTCGACCTGCGCCTGGCGCAGCACGCGGTCCATGAATTCGAAATTTGATTTCCCCGTAGCGAGCTCTTGCTGCCCTACCTCAAACACGACCACTTTTCCCTCGTAACTCTCCTGATCACGCTTCGTGAAGATCCCGTCTCCTCGCGTTTCTCCTTCCTCCTCCGATTCCGCTGATTCAGCCGGGGTCTCAGTCGACTTGGTCGCCTCCGAAAGCCGGTCGCGGTGGGATTGCTCGCTCCAATCTCGAGGGGAGATTCGGACAGTCTCTTCGCTCAATTTAGCCCTTTTAACGAGCTCCTTCAGACTGCCGACAACTCCTTCGGCGAGGAGGGGCTCACCACCAAAGGTAGCAGTCGCCTCTTCCGCCGTCAGGGTGAGCGCGGACTCGGCGTCAGATAGTATTTCGCCATCGATCTCCAGCTCGCGAGTGGATTCTACCAACGCTTCGGCAACGATAGCGCGGTGGCCGCGAGCTTTGGCGAGACTTCGGACCCGCGCCAGGAGGATCGAGCGCTCCTGAGCGAACGGGTCGCTGGCTTTTTCGCCATCCTCCGAGGCAGGCTGCGGCAGCCCGCCCGCCCCGATGATGCCCGACTCGGTCAGGAAAATGCGATCGCCGGCGAGCGCGAGCAGGACCCCTGGACCGGTCGCGGTGGACTTGATCCAGGAAACGGTCGGCGCTTCGTTTGCGGCGAGGAGCTCAAGCAGTCGTCGCTGTTGATCCCAGCCGACCGATTCGCTGACGTCGATTTCGAGAACAATACCCGCGACCGAACTCTCGCGCGCCGCGTCGAGCATCTTTCCAAATTCCCGGATCTTTGTGGCCGAAGCGACATCCGAATCACGCACCGGGATGACGAGGGTCTTCCCCTCCCATTCCTCCGAAAGAGCTAGACTGGTTGTGATGAAAACCGCAGTCACGATCGATGATCGAAGGAGACTTCCCATAGCCTTTGAAAAAGAGTGCATTCAGGTGTGATTACGTTGCTCAATCTGCTTTTGCCGCCGGTGCAGAAGTGCGATGAAAAGCCCAATCGCCGCCGAAAGAGAGATCAAAGCGATCCCCAACAAGGTGATCACCGAGCCCATGACATCTTGAAACCGTACCGGCGAAATCCCAATTCGCAACTCTCCGCTCGGGCCACTCCCCTTCAGCTCCAGTTCGCGACCTGGGTTCCGTTGTTCGAAAGTCCCGATCGAATGAGCAGAGACTCCGTTTAAGGATTTTGTCGAATGGATTCCCCAGCTGATTGGCAGACTATCGCCACTCTCATGATCAAACAGGTAGATTGATTCAGAGAGCTGTTCGCTGCCAAGATTACCGGTGTAGTTCCAGATCGTGTATCGCCCCTCCTCTTCCAGAGTAAATTGGAACGGCCCCGGCAACTCCCCGTAGACCTCATCTTCAAATAACGGCGGGAAAACGCGAGCGGCGTAGAGCCCGGCCCCAATCAGACCGCCCACTGCGACCAGCGCAGGAAATCCGAAGCAGAGCAGCAGGGGCAGAGGACGACGCATCGCTCCAGTCTTTCAGCCTCGCGCCCTGCTCTCAAGCCAATTCGTGGGCGTTTACCGTCATTTGTCGACCTCTCGCATCACCGAAACGAGTTCAGTCAGAAATCGCTTCTTCGCTTCCGCGAGAGGACCAGTCATGCGGGTCCCGGCCGCCATCTCGTGTCCGCCACCACCAAAGACTTCGCAAACGGCGCGGACGCTGATACGGGGATCTTTTGATCTGGAACTGACCCGGATCTTGCCATCAGGCAGCTCCTCAAACAGGGCTGCCGCCCGAACCGTGTCGATCGCGCGGATTAAATCGAGAGTCTCGCTGGAATCCCCCGGCTCGAGTCCGAGCTTGGTCGTTAGTGACAGAGGCAAACTCACCGTCGCGATTCGCCCTTCCTCAGCCAGCTCAAAATCGGCCAGCAGTTCTCTCAGGAGCTCGATCTGACGGAGAGGCCGGGTTTGATAGATCGCTTCGTTCAAGGGACCCGGTTTAACTCCGGCGTCAATCAGCTGAGAGGCGATCCGCATCGTCTTCGCGGTGGTCGAGGAATACTGAAAGCTGCCGGTATCAGTTGAAATCGCCACGTAGAGATTGATCGCGACATCACGAGCGATCGACCACCCGGCCACTTCAGCCAAATCAAAGACGATCTCTCCAGTCGCCGGAGCTTCGATATCGACGTAATTGAGATCTCCGAACCAGGTATTGCTGACGTGGTGATCGAGATTGTAGACCGGACACTCCTTCGCTGCGATTGCCCAAGCTTCTCTCCCGATCCGATCGCGTCCCGCCGCGTCGAGTGTGACGATTGCGTCGACCTCCACCTTTGCCCCAGGGCCTGCTAACTCATCGCTTCGAGGTAACCAGGCGAGCGCCTCCGGGACCGGATCTCGATTTGCACAGACCACCTCAATCCCCGCCTCGCTCAGCATCTGCCCGAGGGCAAAGAGAGAGCCGAGGGCATCCCCATCAGGACGATCGTGTGTCAGCAAAAGCAGCTTCCGGCACGCGAGGACTCGCTCGAGGATGAGGGCGAGCGGATCGTTTTGAGGTGGCAATGACATGGGAGAGTGAACCGCGATATGCGAGGTCAGATTTTTTCTCGGAGCGCCTTCTCAACCACTTCAGGCACATGTTGAGCAATATCTCCGCGACAGGCTGCGACCTCTTTCACAATCCGGGAGCTCAGATAAATATTCTCCTGCGTCGGCATCATAAAAACGGTATCCAGTTCATCCTCCAGTGAGCGATTCATAAGCGCCATCTGAAATTCATATTCGAAGTCTGACACGGCTCGGATTCCCCGGAGAATCACGTCCGCCTCTCGCTCCTGGAAAAAATTGACTAACAAACCGTCGAAAGACGACACCTCGATTCCTTCGAGATGGGCGGTGGCTTGCTCAATCAGCCCGACCCGCTCTTCCACCGCAAAGAGTCCTGTTTTGGACCGATTCACCGCCACGGCGACGATCACTTTATCCCAGAGCCTGGTGGCTCGCTCGATCACATCAAGATGACCGTTGTGAATCGGATCGAAACTTCCGGGATAGATCGCTAACTTCATGTTGGGGTATGACTCACTCTGTAAACTTTTCCAAGACAATGTCGGAGAAAAAAGGTAGTGTCCAGCCAATGAAACTACGCGCAATCCTGACCCTTTTCATCGTGATCGGTTTGGGGTCATTTATGATCGGGTGCGACACTAACAAGCAGGGTCAGGGAGAGGTCCTCGACCCCGGAGCCGGAGCCGCTGTGACCGGTCCGTTCCTCGCAACCACGCATGAGCCGCTCGAGAAATGGCTTACGGAGAGGTTCAAGGTCAAGTATGTCGCAATGACACCTGATCTCATTTTCGATCAGGTCCCTCTCGCCGACATCAACTACGAGACTTCAAACCTTCCCACCAACGCAGTCCCTCTCGACTTCGCCGCTGAGGAAATCTCCCGGCGAGACCTTCTCCGAAAAGTCGCTCAGCATTGGAATCTCCGGATGTCCTTTATCCTCGACTCAAACGGAGAGCCTTCCGCCGTCCGAGTCGAGGGGTAAAGCGGAGCACGAAAGGACCTGCGGAGAGATTGATCCAGACAAGGTCTGGGTCATCCTACGCCTGACCGAAGGCGCACTCTGACTTCTGGGTCGATGATGGAAAAATCATGACGATTTCGACTCGCTAAGGGTCAGGCGTTAGGATCGACGTCCTCTTCTCTCCGTTCGGCGTTTAGCGATAGACATCTCTGCGGTGACCAACCCGAACTACCTCGATCAGCACCGTGTCGTCGAAAACCTCATAAATCACGCGATAGTTCCCAACCCTTATCCGATAAGCACGTTCGCTGCCGGTCAGCTTCGTGCATCCATCTGGCCGAGGATCGTCTGCGAGTAGCTCGACTGCTTCAATAATCCGAGGAACGTGCTGTTTTATGCGTCGGATTTCTCTGCGAGTGGAAGCTCAACACTCAAGCTTGTAAGAACCCATCGGTTTTGAGTTCCACCACGAAATCTGGGTGAGAGACGGTAGACTCATTCCGTCGGTCAGCAATCGCTGCCAAATCACTCAAATCTTCCATGAGCGACTCGTATCTCTCGACTGGCATGAGCACTGAAATACGCTGCCCCTCCGCATCGGTCACAAAATTCACCGCCTTAGCCATGACATCAAGTTACCACCAGGTCACGTTCGTGTCGAGACGCTCATCTTTAGCGAGAACACTTCAACTCATTCGAGATGAAAGGTTTTTTAGACTAGCAGCGACCTCGTCTCAGCCGACCTGGACTGGAGCACCACTATTGGCGCTCTCGTAGGCGGCGTCGATGATCTTCATTAGCTTCAACCCTTCTTCGGCGCTGTTGAGCGGAGCTGCCGTGCCTTCGATCGCATCAATGAAGTTCGCTGCCGAATCGATCCGGCCCATATCTTCACAAGCCTCGGTCACGATCGATTGATTCACGCTGTTGCCGTTCTCCTGAACGTAGAGCTCGCAGGAATCAATTGCCGTCTCATCGAAACCATCAATCCCGAAAAGTCTTTCCACTTTGCCACCTGCGCCAGTCCCCTGGAACACCACTGAGACTTCCTCGCGTTTGACCATTTCAGCCCAGGACATCTGAAAGTACATCACTTGCCCACTCTTGAATTTGACGAAGCCATGGGCAGCCGCCTCGACATCGGTGGTGCCAT
>JBCCBR010000290.1:0-5047 GCA_039033935.1 Verrucomicrobiota bacterium | reverse complement strand
CCTGTTCTTCGATCTCTTGAACTCCCAGCGCTGGGTCTGCCACGTCCCAGTGATGCCTGACAGTCGCCGCAGCGATCCGAACATGCTCATTCGGGGAACTCAGGACGGTATCGAGCAGTTCACGATTCCTGACATTGTGCTGCTGGTGCACCCAGAGCGCTTCGAGTAGGTGACGGGCGTGAGCCGGATCTTTCGGGTCGAGGCTTGCGATCCACTGGTCGGCAGATGCGATCACTAATTTGGTATCGCGCTCTGAGAGCTCGACCCGAGTGCGATGCCGAACACCGTCGACAGGGTGCTCAAGATTGCTCATCAGCACGGCTTCTGGCTCGCCATCGATCGAGACTGGATCTTGGAGCGGGCGAGAGGGGTAAGTCACGCGGTAGACGCGGCCGTGCAGTTTATCGCGATTGGGATCGCGAATATTGTGCTGCATGTGGCCGATGATGACGTTGCACCAGTCAGAAACATAAAGAGCGCCGTCTTCCCCGAAGACGGCATCAGTCGGCCGAAAGTTCCCATCAGTCGAAACGAGGAGATCTTCTTCGGGGGTCCCCCAGACTTCACCAACAGCATGCTCGACGGTCACCTCGCGATTGGTGACTTCGCCGGTTTCCTTGTTTTTTGTCTGCTGCTTTTCAGTGCGGGTAAAGCCATCGCGATGAAGTCGGTAATTCTTCAGCCCAAGGAAACCGATCGTGTTGGCGACGAGGAAATTGCCCTGCATCTCTTCAGGGAAGTGGCTTGAGGAGACAATCGCGTTGGCTGCGACGGGGCGCACTTCTTTTTCAAGCAGCTTTTGCATCGCAAATCCCTCGCCCTCGGGACGCACCTGATAGCTGCGGCCACCGGTGCCGTCGTTGGCATAGTGATAGCCCCATTCGTCGAATGCGATTCCATGTGGGTTCGGGCTATTGTTGGCGTGGAGAGCGATCGTGTAGCGACGAGGATCCCAGCGATACATTGCCGAGTTGCCGGTATTGAGTGAAGGCCCCCACGGGTGCTCGTGATTGTGAACGAGAAACACGCCACTCTGCCAGTAGATGTGGCCATCGGGGCCGTAGATCAGATTGTTCGCAGTGTGGTGAGTGTCGGACGAGCCGAATCCGTTGAGGATCACTTCCCGGTGATCAGCGACGTCGTCCCCATCGGTGTCTTTCAGAAAGATGAGGTCAGGCTGAGAGGTCACCAGCACACCGCCGTTCCAGAATTCAAATCCGAGAGGGTTGTGGACTCTCGCGAATTCTTTGCACTCATCCGCAACGCCGTCGCCATCAGTGTCTTCGAGGATGACGAGGGCATCCCGCATTTCCTTGAGCGGCTCCCACTTTGGATAGGTCGGCCAGACTGCAGCCCAGAGGCGGCCCTGAGTATCGACCTGCATCTGCACCGGATTGATCATTTCAGGGAACATGTCCTCACTTGCGAAGAGATTGACCTCAAAGCCTTCCGGGACCGTCATTTTGCCGATCCCCTCTTCTCCGCTCAGGTATTCAAGCGAGCCTTCCTTGGCGGCGTTCGAGCTTTTCGAACCTCCACCGACATTGGAAATCACCGGGACGGGCGGTGGGACATTGCCATCGCTGATGGTGTGGGGCCGACCCTGAGCTTTTGCCCAGATCGCCTCGTCGCGATTCGCGGTCATCACATCGAGCATGACGAGTTCGTGCTGGAGGACCTCGGCGTTGGTCTGGTCATTGACAAACTTCAGGCCGGAGCGACCACCCCAGATGTCGTTGCCATCGACCGCGCGGTAGCGGTTGAACCAGTGCCAGTTTTTGTCGACCACCACGGAGCGGATCGCTTCATAGGTTGCCGGATCCTGCGCGGTCGAGTCAGGGGCGAGCGCGCTCGCGATAACGTCGGAGACGAGTCGCTGACCCTCGGGATTCAGGTGGATCCCGTTGATGGTGAGGGCTGCCTCACTCTCACGATAAAGCCGCTGAGACGCTGAAAAGAGATCGACAAAGGCGACGCCGGCCTGCTCCGCGGCATTGCGGGTCGCTTCTGTGTAGAGGGCTAGCCGAGTGTTGTTGGCGCTGCCATCGGGGAGATTGGGGTCTTCGAGATCCTCGTGCGCGATCGGGCTGAAGAGGATGATCCGGGGGAAGCTCTCTCCATTGGGCTGATAGCTCCGCAGCGTCTTTACATAATCAACGAAAGTGGAGGTGTAGTCCCCTGGTGCTTCATCAAATGATTCGTTGTATCCAAAGAAGCAGCCAATGACGTCGGCCCCGACGTGCTGGAGGTAGGCATCTTTGGGGGTAAAACCTTTGGAGCGAGGATACTTGCCAACTCGATCACCGGCGAGCCCCATATTGCGGACGGCGAGCTGGAGATCGGGGAGTCGGGAGTGCAGCGCCGCTTCGAGATGACCCTCATGCTGAAAGCGCTCGGCGAGGGCATTGCCGATCAGGGCGAAGGTATCGCCTTTTGCAAAAGCAAAAGGCTGCGGATCCGCATACTCGTCGGGCACGGCTACGGTCGGGCGGGCGCTAAGCTCCGTCCTCGCATCGCGATCGGATTTCCAGTCGCCTTCTTTACCCTCGCTGCCATCAGCGTTGGTGTAGGCGATTCGATTCTTTTTATCGATGAGGATGTGAATCGCTGAGGTCGGTGCCGTGAGAGTGATCTTTTCGAACACGACATCGCGATCGGCGTCGAGCAGCTGGAGGCCAAAGCCATCGAGACGGCTACCGAAGCGCTCCCCTCGATTCCAAATGCTGAGCGAGGTGATCGACTTTTCCTCACCGAGATCGAGCTCCCACCAGGGATCGGTGCCGTTGGTGGGAGTGTGCGTCTGCCCGCCAGCGTTGTAATCGGGGTCGCGGTTGCCATCGATCGCGCGCTCCGCTTTGCCGCTATGCGCGGTCGCTGACTGGCTTGCCTTGCCGCCGGGGGCGATATTTTCAGCTCCGGCGAAGACCTCGACTTCTGCCAGTGTCAGGGTGCGGTTTTCACCTTTGATGTGAACCCGGACGTATCGAGCCTTTGACCCACCCTCACTCTCCAACCAGGGCGAAGGGTGTTTTCCGGATGCTGGCTTTGGTGTAGCAGGGGACGTTTCAGGTTTTTTTCCCGGAGCATTAGCGGACTTCGCGGTCTCGGCAGGTTTCGCCGGGATTGGCGAATCGAGAGAGGCATAATCGCTCGGTTTGATACCTTTGACGTGGCCTCCGTTTTTAAAAATGGTCGGATGGAAATCTCCGACGAGCTCGATTGGGAGGTTTGGCTTGATCAGATCTTCGAGACCGATCGACCAGTAGATGCCGTTGATGAGCAAGCGGCGGTAGCCGGGATTTACAATATCGAGCGAGGCTCCATAGAGAGAGGTGAATACGCGACCAGTGGCACCGTCTTTGCCCACATATGTTCGGGTCCACTCGCTCGCTTCGGGTGGCTTCGTTGCATCGAGCTCGCCATCCGGCTCCATTGTCATCAGTGGCTGGGCCATGGTGAGAATGTCCCAGTCGTCGTGCGGCTCCGCGTTGTAGCCACCCGCCTGAGTGTGGATGTCGCTGACACCCCGGAGGATGGGGTGCTCGGCCTTTTCCTCAATGATCGTGATGCGATTGCTCTGGACGCGGTTTTTCCCGTAGTGCCCTACCCAGGTCTGGCCGAGCACCTGTTCGCCGAAGCCGTTTTTGTAATCTTCCCCCTCAAAGCGGAAATCGAAGCGAGCAAAAGGGCTGTCCTCCGGGATCCGGAAGCCATGGGTCGCGGTCCGCAGTCCGACGACGGGTCCGGCCCGATCGAGATAGTCGACGATCGGCTGCATCTGCTCGGCGGGAAGATTGAGAAAGCGGGTCGAGATAATGAGCCCGTCGGCGTCAGCGAGCACTTCGGTGCCGGGGATATTCGAAGCGCCGGGCTTGATCTCGCCGTTTTCGTCGAGTCCGAACAGGACGGTGCAGTCGAAGCCATGCTGCTCGGCGAGGATGCGAGCCAGCATCGGGAGGGTCTCTTCGGTGCGGTATTCGTGATCGCTCGCGATGAAGACGAGGTGCTTGTCTTTGCGCATCGAGCGATGGCCCTCGTAGTGAAGCGGATTGGCGATCACGAGGAGTGGGGAGATCGCGAAGGTAAGTGTCAGGAGAAATCTGGAGATCATGAGAATCGGAAATTTAGCGATCCGCCGAATCGGATTCAACGTTGATATCGTCCCGTATTCCCGCAGGCTCTCAGCGTAATGCGGTCAGGGCAGGAGGCTCCCGTCATGCATCAGACAACATGAGGCTGACCCAGCAGCGGATGATCCAGAATGGTGCGTCTCTTTTCGTGCTCGATGTCTCACGTCTCGATTTCACAAAGCGGGAGCGAAAGATGCGAGCGCGGGATCGACGGCGGCAGCGGCGTGGCAATGTTCAGCAATCGGCACCGCACTGGCCGTGGGTCAGCGAGGAGGAGTTTTTTGCGCGTGAAGGCGTGAAACCACAGATGCGCGAAAAGTTGGTCCGGGACGCGTGGCGGCGACTCGCGGCCGTTCATGAAGCGGATGCAAGCGTCCTCGCTGATCTGCTGTTGCTCCTGCTTGAGGTTCCAATCCTTGAGGCTCGGTATCTCGAGCCGATCGAGCGCGGTCTGAGCCAGCTCGGAAAGGGAGAGCCGGTCGACGTCCGGCCGTGGCTCTGCGATCGCGGAATAATCCGCGAAATGCTGGACTCGTGGCGGCGCTTTTTGCCGGAGTCACTCGCTCAGCTGGTCGGGGAAAAAATGCTGCACCCGGATCTGGCGAAGCGATTGCGACGGGCTTTCGACGAGGGGCTGGTCCCCGATGTGTGGTCTCTGTTGCGCTACGGACGGACCATCGAGGTAGACGAGATCTCGTGGAATCAGCATCAGGTCAGAAAAGCGCTGCCATTTCTGCTTGTTGGCGATTTCGAAGATGTGATCGCCGCAGCAGACTGGATCATAGCAAATGACAAGCCGCAGGCAGACGCCACTGCGCAGCCTGACTTCGGCGCGATCCTCTACCGTCTTACTTTCTACAACGCGGTCGACTGGATCGCGCTGGCTCGTGCGTTCGACGATGCCGAAATCGGTTTTG
>JBCCBR010000289.1:0-5048 GCA_039033935.1 Verrucomicrobiota bacterium | reverse complement strand
GGCGGTGGCTGCCACGACATCGATCTCCTCTGGGGACAAATCAACATCGCTGAGGGCAGACTCGACCAAGGGGCGGAGATCACGATTGTGGTTTCGTGATGCCAGCTCCGGGACGACCCCTCCATAGGGAGCGTGGAGATCAATTTGAGAGGCAATCCGACTGATTAGGATTTGCCCGTCGGTTTCGGCGATGGCGACTGCCGTCTCATCGCACGAGGTCTCGATCGCAAGAATGCGCTCAGTCGGCGGCATAGGCGAATCCACCTCAGCTCGGTCACTCAATTACCGGTGCGGAATCAGAGGGCGGGGCTGCCTCTGACTCTTCTCCGGCGCCTTCTTCAGGATTGGTCTCAGCCTCTTCCTCTTCATCAGGAGAATCGGTCGTCTCTTCCTTCATCTCGGCAGCTGTCTGTCCGCTGTCGGCGATTGCTTCTGCGGTTGCGGCATCGTCGGTAGGTGCCTCCGATGGAGCGAGGCTCTCTCCCGCCTGGACCTGCGAGTAAATGAGGGCGCCCTTGACCGCATCAATTGCCCGAATCAACTGCGGGTCGCGGAACTTTTCTACCTCTCGCCGATTTTCCGGTGAAAGGTTCTCTCGATTAAACCAATCGAGCAGCATCGCCTCCTGAGCCGGAGTGAGAGTGGCGACGATGTTAGGGATGACTCCATTTTCATGAATGGTGCGATGGCTAGGGGTGTAATACTTCGCCGTTGTCATCCGGATTGCCTTGCCATCTCCGATTGGGAGAATCGATTGGACCGAGCCTTTCCCAAAGGTTGTTTCCCCGACTACAATGCAGCGTTTGAGATCCTGGAGCGCACCTGAAACCACCTCAGCGCCACTTGCAGAGGAATGGTTCACGAGGATGGCCAGCGGGTAATCACGGTCACGACGTTTCCTGTCTGCGCGGGTCCGGTAGATCGACATTTTACCTGATCCCGGTTTGCCTTCAGTCGTGAGGACGACTTTACCAGCTTCGACAAACTCCCCGCAGACGTCGATTGCGCTCCCGAGGAGACCTCCGGGATTATTCCGAAGATCGAGGATGAAGGCATCCATTCCCTCTCTTTCGAGACGATCCAGGCCATCGGCAAGCTCCTCCGCAGTTGGCTCGCTGAATTGCAGAATCCGCGCGTAACCGATTCGGTAAGGTGCTGTGACCGAGGTCTGGAGGATCCGCACGTCTTTGACTGAATCTCGTTTGATGACCTCTCTGGTGAGTTCGAACTCGAGCAGTTCCTGGGTCGAAATCCGCCGGATTGTCATTGAGATTGGTTCGCCTGGCTTACCTCGGAGACGGTCGACGGCTTCGTCGATTCCGATTTCTTCTGTCAGATCTCCGTTTATCTGCACGATGTGATCGCCTGGAAGGACTCCCGCTCTCGCTGCTGGTCCATCTTCCCGAGTGGTGACGATCGAGAGGGTCTCATTGGCGGTCGAAATGGTCACCCCGATGCCTTCGTAGGTGCTGTCGGTACTCTGGCGCAATTTATCAAAGGCCTGAGGCTGCATGAAGGAACAATGCGGATCGAGATCGGCTAACATGCCCTTAAGCGCGCTGTTGATCAGCTGCTCGTAAGTGACCTTTTCGGGATCGACATATCCCTGCCGAATTGTCTCCATGACTTCGGTCAGCAATTCGATCTGCTTGAATCCGTCATCCGAGTCGCTGCTTCGGGCGGCTGGTGGACCGAGTGGAAATAAGAGCCCGGAGATACAGGCAAGGAAGATTGGTGCACGCATCATACCGGGAAGGTCTTCCAGCGGTGCCGCCTTTTCAAGGGCAGTGTTCCCGCCACGGCACTCCGAAGCGAGAACGGATCAAGCATCCATTATCGATTCGACTCAAGAGTAGCCCGCCCACCACATCACGATGAATAGGACCTTGGTCGCGACATGGAGAAACTGGTCCATAGCGAATCCAGTCTTGCCTTCGCATTTCAAGACATCGATGAGCCAGTGCAGAATAAACTCCAGAGCAGCAAACAGAATCGAGCCGGTAATAACCCAGACGAACCCCGCATGGATCATGGCATGGGCCGACATCAGGAAGGCCCACAGATAAGAGGGCTGAGAGTCTCCATCTGCCAGCTTGGGCGGGGGAAGGTGCCGATTTTTCCCTCGGGAGAGAAAGTCGCCCTGGAGGGGGAAGTCAGCGAGAGCGTGACCGATGACGAGAGCAAACAAAACAGCGGCCGCATCAGCGAAGCTGACAACCGACTCGAACGGCAGCGTATCGTATCGGGGCATCTAAGGATTCACAGCGGTGAGCTTGGGCTCTGATCGAGTTTCCAGCTACTAAATAGAATCAAGTCGTAAAGGGACTGGTTCGACAAGATCGATCAGAAAGATCCGAGCATCGCTTCGCGCGCCATCGCAACTTTTTCGTTGGTCTTGCGGAGTCGCGTGCGGAGCTGGGTGGCAATGTTGACGAGTAACCTCGCCGCTTCCGTTGGGTGAGCTTCGAGGTAGTCTTCAAGACGGTCTCGGTCGATTCGCCAGATCTGACCGATCGACTTGGCGACTACGCTGGCACTCGCCTGACCTGCGTCGAAGATGTTGATTTCACCAACCGTGTCACCCGTTTTGAGTTGTCCAAGAAGGACAGGACGACCTGTTGCTTCGGTCTGGACGTGGAACTTACCGAAAATTATCAGAAACAGGGAATTTTGCTCCTCGCCTTCGCGGATCAAATTGTCGCCATCGGAGACATCTACAAATTCCCCGAACTCTCCGAGTTGGGTGCGCTCTGTCTCGTCGAAATCGTTGACGAAACCCATTTCCGGTATGGTGGACTGAGAGGACATACTTGGTTAAGAGGTCGCTAAATTGACGGATCAGCCCAACTCAGAGAAGGCAATCGGACGATTGCTGCAGGCACGGTCCAGACAGGAAGGAATCACTGGAGTCACTCTAGAAGCCTCCCTGATTTCCTCCAAAACCACCGGGCAGCCCGGCCTGGCCCTCCCACGACTGTGGGATGTTGTGGGGCATGCTGCTATGAGTTGGGCGGTATGGCTCCGGCCCATCCTTGCTGGCACAGGAGGCGAGGAAGAGAAGGGCAAGACCCGAAAAGAATGCGAGGACGAGAGTTTTCATGAGGAAAGCTGTCGGGAACGCGGAAACGAAACTTACTAATTTTCGAAGATGACTTTGTCTCCCGGCTGGATGTCGACGCCCTGGTTGGTAGAGCCTTCGACAACGTCCGTGACGGTGAGATCGTCTTCGAGGTTCACAATGCGAAGCCTTGCGACGTGGATGTTGCCCCGCTTCACGAGAAGTGACGAATCACCTTTGACTCCATGGATGCGGCCCGCATTGACCATCACAAATCCCCAGTCGCGGTTCACCGCGATGACAGTAGCAACGAGCCCATTGAGCGCGAGGGCCTTGGCACGCTCGACCTGAAATTCCTCCTCTTTGCGGACGCGGGCTACCTGCTGTTGCTTCGCCTGCGACGCGGCTGCGAGCGAGGCTTCCAACTCAGTCTTGCGTGCCTGAACTTCCGTCAAACCATCCTGCAGCATGGTGAGCTGGGCTTGGAGCTGCTCGATTGATTCGATGTTGCCATCGGGAAATTCGCGTCGAATTGCGAGGTCGATCTCTTTCTGCTGGATCTCAACCTTCTTGAGCTCTGCGGTGACGTCTTCAATCGACCGTTCGAGCACCTTGAGTTCCTGCTGCACACCGGCGACGTCAGCTGAGGCTTGATTTCGCTGGTCTTTAGCCTGGGTCTCTTCCTCAACGGCTTGATCCCGCTCGGCCTCCGCAGTGTTCAGCTTAGCGCTGACCTCCTTTACCTGACCTCGCATGTCGTCGAGGGCAGTGAGAACTCCATCGAAATCCCTCTTATTGAGGATGCCGACAACAATCGCCGCAAGGGTTGCGAGGGCACCGAGAATCATGACGAACTTTTTCATAACCTGATCGGAAGATGTGAATTGAAGTTAAAAGGACTGGCGAGATTTTACTGAGCGAATGGATCTGGAGCTGGTGTCGGCTCGGGAGCTGAGCCTCCGCCGCCGAATGGATCCGGGGCAGCTCCGCTGTCATCCATGGCACCACCACCCCCGAACGGGTCGGGCGCAGCACCGCCATCATCCATCGCACCGCCGCCACCGAATGGGTCCGGGGCTGCACCGCCTCCGTCGTCCATCGCACCACCGCCTCCGAAAGGATCAGGAGCGGCACCACCGTCGTCCATCGCACCGCCACCACCGAAAGGATCGGGTGCCGCTGCTGGAGCGGCATTGGGAGCCGGAGCAGCTGGGGCGGAGCCTGCCGCCGGAGCGGTCGAGGCTGGAGGAGGCGTCACGGCACGACCGGCAGCAATGACAGTATCATCGATTTGCACCGATTGACCGGGAACGAGAGACCCGGGAACGATATCAGCGACGGTCTCGCCGGGTTCGACTGAAGTGGCAAGTAGTTTGCAGATCGGCTGGCCGCGGCGGTAGACATCGAACTGAGCCCGATCGACGACGCCTTGGTCGTTACCGACGTTGATGACGACGAAGCCCCACTGATTGTAGGCACGCTTGATGGTTGATTGGAAGCCGCCGCGAATAATTCCCGCAGACTGATCTTCGCGCAATCCACCGAGCTCCTCGGCGACGCGTGAGAGACGGTCGGTCTCCACCTGAGCCCCGGCAACCGCGCCTTCGAGCTGAGAGCGCTCAATTTCGGCGGTCTCAATTTGTGTCCGGATCTGAGTCATTTGCTTCCGGATCGCTGCCACCTGCTCAAGATTGGGGATCAATTTACGAGACTCATCGAGGCGCTCTTGCGAAGTCGCGAGGTTGCTTTCCTGAGCCTGGAGGTTTGACTTGGCTTCCACCACCTCAGCATCAAGTGTCGTCTTCTGGGTCTGGAGCGACTCGGTCTCATCCTTCAGCATCTGGATTGCTGCCTGGAGCTGGGTCGTCTCTTCCTCGGTCTTTTCGAGCGACTCCTGTCGTTGATCTCGAATATCGGTCTGTGCAGCCCCCGAACGCAGCCGCGCGATTATCGATCTGCCGAAAGAGGAAGCGGCCACTGTGTTGCTCGC
>JBCCBR010000288.1:0-5053 GCA_039033935.1 Verrucomicrobiota bacterium | reverse complement strand
GTAGAGGTCCTTGTGGTTTCGGATCCTCACTGCAGAGATAAAATTCTCGAAAATGTTTTCGGTTTCATTTGGTTGGGGTGCTTCCATTTCTTCCCCCTCACTATCTTTGACCTTCACTTGACCGCCTGCGCTCGTGTAAATCGTGGCCCCTTCGCAAACGACAACGACAGAGATGCCTACTTCGTCGGGAAACTCGTCAGGGGTATCCATATTTTTTGCCCAAAGTTTGCCATCGTGAAATTCCTTGCCCCGAGGCAGACCCCTCGTTTCGAAAATCAGTGGCGCGGCATCGTAGTCGTGCCAGACGAGCTGGGTGTTTGGTGTTTCACCATCATCATCGTAGCCGAGCCTCCCGCCGATACTGACCGTGCGTGGCGCGATCTGTGATTCACCGAGATACCAGCGAGCCACGTCCATCTGGTGAATGCCCTGGTTACCCATATCGCCGTTTCCGTATTCGTAAATCCAGTGCCAGTCGTAATGAAATTTCTCTCGTCCGAGCGGGACTTTTAAATCAGCCGGGCCGCACCAGAGATCGTAGTCGAGGCCCTCTGGAATCTCTCCGCCGCCGCCTTTACCGATCGCAAGACGTGGCTTGTAGCACATCCCTTTGACCTACTTGATTGCCCCGTAATCACCCGCGCGGAGCTTCGCCACAGTCGCATGGATAGCGCCAATAGCTCGGCTCTGTGTGCCGCCCTGGCAGATCCTTCCCTGTTGTCGGGCTAATTTCACCAACTGACGCCCCTCCCAGACATTATGAGAGATCGGCTTTTCAACATAGGCATCAATTCCGGCCTGCATCGCCCAAATGCCCGAAAGAGAGTGCCAGTGATTGGGTGTCGCACTCGACATCGCATCGATCTCGCCTTTCTCAAACATCTCCCGCATGTCGGCGAAGCCTTCGACCGTGATGCCCTGATCGTCGGTCAACTTGGTCACTCGGGCGTCGAGGACGTCTGGATCGCAATCGCACAGGGCTGTCACTCTGACGCCTTTCTGCTCGGCATACCCACTCATGTGAGCTCGGCCTCGACCGCGGAGGCCGATCACCCCGACTCGGATGTCGTCATTGGCCCCGAGAACCTTTGAATTGGGCCAGGCCAGAGCGAGCCCAAATCCGGCTCCGTATTTGAGGGCATCGCGACGGTTGGGCCGCGCCGATGACAGGCGAGTCTTTTCCATCAAACGAGAGTAGGTAGCAAGCCGGAAGCGGACAATGAAAATACCTACGCAAAAAAGGCCCTGCCCCGCGAGGGACAAGGCCTTTTGAAAAGATCAGAGCAGAGTGCCCGATCAATCGCGCCCGAACGCGAGAAAGAGCTGGAGAATATACCAGAAGAGCAAGGCAACACTGGCGAACAGCCCGAGCGCGGCCGCTACGTACTGGCCGGTATGATAGTGATGAATGATGTTCGACGTGTTGTAGAGGATCGAAACCGAAGCGAAGATCGCCATCGCAGCGGCGAAAAGGGTTCCGAGGTTGAAGCCAAAGATGATCGAAACAACGATCGCGCCCAACGCGACAAAGCCACCCACAACGAGAAAGCTGCGAAGGAAGGAGAAGTCCTTTCGAGTGACGAAAGCAGCCAATGTGAGGCCACCAAAAATGGCCAGAGTGGTCCCGCCGGCTTTTGCGAAAATCAGATCGTCATTAGCGAAATTCGCAGCAACGAAAAGCAGCGGAAGAAAAATGACAGCCTGGGCGACCACATAAAGAATGAGCCCGGCATACTGAAGGCCTCGGGAGGTCTGGGACTCAGCAAACCTATTCGCGATAAACGAGACCACCATGAAGGCACCGAGGACAAGGAGCCAACTCATCCCGCCAGTCATTTTGTAGACCAGTGGCTCGACCCAGCTCTGCTGCAAAAGAAACCAAGAGACCCCGATGAAGGCGAGAATCGCCATGCCGAGGTGGCCATAGGTTCGACGAATAAAGAGGGCACGGTCCGAAGGTGCGGCCGCGGCGACGGTGTAGGGATTGGCGTAAGCGGAAGTCATGCTGATAAGGAAGTTAACGTGGCAGTCGTCTCTGACGAACGAAATTTGAAAAATTCAACTAGGTCATTTCTTCAGGCCGCATCGACAAAGTGACGCTGGCGGACCGCCTCGTAGAGACAGACAGCAGCAGCATTCGAGACGTTCAAACAGGGCACTTCACCGATCATGGGGATGCGGACCAGTTCGTCACAGCCCTCTTTGGTCAATCGGCGCATCCCACTTCCTTCGGCACCCATCGCCAGGGCGAGCGGACCGGTGAGGTCGCAGGCGAAGAACTCTCGGTCTGTTTCATCAGCAGTCCCCACGATGCGGACACCTCGGTCGCGCAGTTGTTCGAGGAACCGAGCCATATTCCCAACTGAGACCACGGGAACATGAGCGGCTCCTCCGCAGGCGATTCTCACGACCGTCTCCGTTACCGGGGCAGATTTGTGACGAGGCACGACCACAGCGATTGCCCCGGCACCCTCGGCCGAGCGGATGCAGGCTCCGAGATTATGAGGATCCTGAACGCCGTCGAGTATCAACAGGAGTGGCTCTTCTCCAGAACGTGCTGCCTCATCAAGTCGGTCGTAAAGACCATCTTCAGTGAGTCGAGCGACACCGGTCGAGGTGCTCGCGTGGGCGTTGGCACGCGCTTCACGAGGACGGTTACCGGTTGAGCGACTTCGTCGATTTCTGGCCATTGCTGAGGCCTGAGTTCTCCTCAGGCAAAAATCTCTGGCTGACCAAGGCGGGCGTGAAGATCATTCGCTTGATCGCCACTGATACCAAGGCCATTCGCAAGGCGACCGAAATACTCGGCTTCTGCCTGGGTATCGAGTCGAATCGCCATCAACGAAAATGCATAGACCTGCTCGTCCATGTCGTCCGGAACCTTGGCAGCAAAAGCGTCGACGTTAACTGGTGATCCAAGGTGTTCGCGAAGGAATTCAATTTCTTCCTGATCGAGATCTCCAAGGCGTCCGAGGATCGCCTCCTTCTCTCCCTCGTCGATCGTTCCGTCCGCCTTGGCCGCATTGCACATCGCCTCGATGAGCAGCTCTGCTTCATCCTGCGCCCCCTTTGGTGGTGCCTGGGGAGTCCCGCCGCCGAGCAGTGCGCCGAGCATTTCGCTTCCATTCCCGCTCTGTGCGGACGCTCCGAGGAGGGAACCGAGACCGCCACCGGCCGAAGAGCCCCCACCGCCGAGCAAAGATCCAAGGAGGCCACCCCTCCACCGCCAGAGCTGCTACCGCCGCCGCCGAGGATGGACCCGAGCAGTCCCCCGCCTCCACCACGGCTCGGCTGAGAGCCGCCCCCGCCAGACATGACGCTGCCGAGAATGCTGCCAAGACCACCGAGCTGGCTCTGAGATTGTCCACCGCTGCCACCCAGCAGGCTACCGATCAGGTCCAGACCTCCGCCACCTCCGCCGCCGCGCGAACCTGCCGCAGCCGCCAAAATCGCCCCGAGCGCACCCATTCCACCGCCACCTGAGCGCCGCTGTCCGCCGAGCAGAGCCCCGAGAATGTTTCCGGCCTGGGATTGATTGACCTGCCCGCTTCCACCTCCGCCGAGAAGACTGCCGAGGATGTTACCCCCGACGCTCGAACCCATTGCGTTGTTGCTGAGAAGGCTTCCGAGAATTTTGACCGCGTCCATGAAGAATTAGTGTGTGTTTAAATTTGAAATTTGCCGGACTTTACAGGGGCAATTGCTATCTTGGTAGAGAATTATTCGTGTCTTTTTGTCACAGGTAGTTTTGAAAGGGTGGCCTGTGATTGCACCGCGAGCGCGAGACCTGAGAGCACAATCGCCGCCCCGATCACCTGCCAGAGAACGAGAGGCTGCCCCAGGAGCGCCACACCCAGGCCCGCGGTCGCAACCGGCTGCACCAGCAGAGTGACTGACGCGAGGCTCGCGGGAACGCCGCCGAGACCATAAGCAATGAGACCCTGCCCGCAGGCATGGGAGACCACGCCTATCCCGAGGAGGGCTCCCCAGGAACCGAAGCTTCGGGGCCAGAAAGGATCTTCGTGCCAGAGCGCCAGAGGCAGGAGAACGACGGCTCCCACTGCACTCGCCCAGAACATCAAGACAGGGGCTGACCGAGTCTTGCGGAAATGTTTCATCGAGAGCTGGTAGGCAGCATAAAAGCCAGCTGTGAGGATCGCGAGCCAGTCACCCAGAACCGGATTGCCGTCCGTCGGTGGTTCGCGACTGACCGAACTGAGCATCAACAAAACCATCCCACCAAAGGCGACTACTGCGCCAATCACAAAACCGGAGCTGAGCTTCTCTTTCCAAACCAACCAGGCAAACAGCGTTACCCAGAGAATCGCAGTGTTGGCCAATAGAGTCGAGTTGGCGACGGAAGTGTGCTCGAAGGACCAGTGCCAGGCCCAGAAGTCGCCCGCAAAAACCAGCCCGGGGAGCCAGATCCAGTAGTGCCCACTTGAAAAACTGGCTCGGACCGGCCAGAAGCGTTCTCGTCGAATGCCGAACAGGCCTGCCAAAGCAATCGCTCCGATAAAAACTCGCCAGAACGCCGCGTCCCACATCCCGACGCCGCCGTCGCCGCGGGTGCTGAGCACCGCGAAAATCGGAGCAAAGGCGATGCAGAGTGCACCCCCGATGAGAGCGAGGAAATGGCGGGGTGAAATTTCGGGCTTGGTCTCGCTCATTCGCTGGAAGGCCCGACTGTGACACCTTCTCTTCGAAAACGCCACGCCGGTCTCGGCCCGATCGAGACCAGCGCATCTCGAATGATGGGGGGACCTGTTTTTGCTAGCACGCTGGCGGCAGAGCGCTACCCTCGGACATGCACCTGCGTCCCTATGTTTTAGCCTGCTTCATCTGGCTCGCAATTCCAACCGCGACACGAGCCCAGGAGACCAGTGAACCGCCGTTCGAAATCGACGGTGCTGCAGCAGAGATCTACAAGGAAACGCCGCAGGGTTCTCTCCGCATCCATCGCCTCGATCCGCCCGGACACGACGTCTCTGAGGACCAGAAGCCAGCCATTGTGTTCTTCTTCGGTGGTGGTTGGAATGGGGGCACGCCATCG
>JBCCBR010000287.1:0-5078 GCA_039033935.1 Verrucomicrobiota bacterium | reverse complement strand
TGTCATCCACTCGTTCCAGACCAACGGAACACTTTTGAAAGACGCCTGGTGCGACTTTTTCAAAGCGCACAATGTCGAAGTCGGGCTGAGCCTCGATGGGCCACAGGAGATTCACGATTTTCACCGCAAAACCCGGAAGGGGCATGGCACCTATGAAAAGGCAATGCGTGGCCTTGAGGTGATGCAACGCAACGAAATGCCATTCGGGGTCATCAGTGTGATCAGCGATATCTCGGTCGATCAGCCTGATGAACTCTACGAGTTCTACCGATCCAACGGAATCACTGGGATTGGACTGAATATCGAAGAAGTCGAAGGCGCGAATGCTAACTCGTCACTGGGAGAAGGGCAGGCGGGTCTCGATCGCATCCACCGATTCCTGAGCCGGCTTTATCAACTAAATACAGCTGATGGTTTTCCTCTCAGCATTCGTGAGTTCGAAATCGCACGTCGCAACATCCTCGAACCGGGTTGGAGCCATCGTCCTGACGGAAGTTACTTTAATCTCGAAGTCGACCCACTCGGGATGCTCAACGTCGACTGTTTCGGAAACTTTTCGAGCTTCTCGCCGGAACTACTCGGCCAACCAACCGAAAAGTATGGCAGCTTCTCTTTCGGTAGTTTGATCAATGGCAGTGTCTTCGATGCTACCCAGAACGATGCCTTTGTTAAAGTGCTGGCCGATATTGAGGCAGGGAATCGTAAGTGCGCGGAGACTTGCGAATACTATGCCCACTGCGGCGGAGCGTCGCCGTCGAATAAGTATTATGAGAACGGCAGCTTCGACTCGACCGAGACGCATCAGTGTCGATCGACGGTGCAGATGCCACTGCAGATCGTGATGGCAGATCTGGAGAACGATCTTGGCATTACTGATCTCGTTCCGGTAGTCGACCCAGAGTCGGAGGACATCTTTCCTGACGAAAATTTAAAGAAAGTTTCCTAAACACTTTTGACCACTCGCAGAGCCGGGATCTCTCGGCACGAAGCGGTCGAAAAACCAAATAGAAACCAACAAGAGAAATACCACTATGGCTATACTCAGAAGTAATGACGGCAAGTTTTACGACATTGCCGACGAGCAGCTCGATGAGCGGCTCATACCGGCGGAGGAGGTCAAGGCCCGGCTCGATGAAGCTGGCGTCGCGCCTCCTTCCCGACCGACGGGGCCAAGTCCAAAACCTGGACCGGCACCCGAAATGGCAATCCCAGGAACCGGAGGTCAGGTCGTGATCCAGATCTTCCCTTCTGGCGATGCAGGACCTATCGAAGGAGCGGCACCAGCCGAACAAGCTCCTGAAGAGGGTTCAATCCGTGGAGATGTCGAGGCGCATGGCTACTGCTGGCGTCGAAACTGTTTCCGCAACTACTGGCGTCGCAATTGCTGGCGCAACTCATGCCGCTAATCATCACTAATAAAAAACAGTGTTATTAGCAAATGGACTCCCGAGCCGCAGGCGCTTTTGCCGATCGTGTTGAGCTACGTTGGCAATCGCCCTGCGACTCCGGGAAGTCGTTTTCGAGAAGCACAGAGACCTCTCAAAATTATAATACGCCTCATTTTAGATAAAAATCGAGGACTAGTTGACCTGCTCCCCCTAATTTTTCATCGCCACAACACCACCTTTTCATGACAACTCTTCACCAAAATCCTTATGGAGTAGGTATCGCCTATCGCTACAGCGTGCATCACGAGACAATGCGCCATCGAGGCGAGATCGACCTGCTTGAGATCTCGACCGAGGACTACATCGTCAGGGAACGCCGAACCTGGGCCGACCCCGACGAACGTCTGCTACGCGAAGCGCTGGACACGATCCCAGGTGTCGCTCACGGGCTATCCCTTTCGATTGGCACGGTTGAGCCACTCAACAAATCCTACATTGACCGGACAAATCGCTTTCTCGAAGAGCACCAGCTCTCGGTCTTCAGTGAGCACCTCGCCTACCACTCGGTCGATGGGAATGATCTGACCATGTTTCTCGCGATTCCGTTCGAGGAGGTCGCGATCCAGTGGCTGAAGCACAACTACTATGCGGTGCGCCGCGCGATTGGTCGCCCGTTCGCTCTCGAGAATGTTACCTACTCGTTTCCGGTGCCTCACAGCCAACTCGAAGAGGCTGATTTTCTGCGGCGCTTGACTGAAGAGACCGACTGCACGCTGCTCCTTGATGTCACCAACGTCTTCAACAACTCAAGAAATCACGGCTACGACCCGATCGAATTTTTTGACCGCATCCCGATGGAGCGCATCTCGCAGATGCACCTTGCTGGCGGCCATCAGCTTCCGGATGGGACTTGGGAAGACAGCCATTCCGCGCCGGTCATGGACGAGGTCTGGCCGCTTTTCGAAGAAGCGGTGCGGCGGGCAAAAAATGCTAACATCGTGATTCTCGAGAGAGACAGCAAATTGCATCCTTTCGACGAAGTCATGAGTGACATTCGCCGGGCACGGGAGATCTTTTACTCCTATCGTCCCGAGACAGCTCCAGATTCTCCGATCATTGATCCAGGGAGCGTAAACTTGAGCGAGCCGGATCCCTTGGCCCCCGATTTTGCCAACCTGCGTGCCTATCAAAGGACAATGATGGCGCGAATTGCCGAGCCTGACTTTAGAGAAAGTTACCGCCGAGACCCTTTTGCGGCGATGGAGCGTTTCGACCTCACAGACGAAGCCTGGGCAAGACGTGTCGTCGACACCGATCCCGATCACATGCATAAATTTCAGGACTCGTGGGACTACTTCAAAAAGGAAGACGAGGAAGTCGAGCGAGATTACAAAAACCGAGAGTGGCAACAATGGGCATCGCAGCTCGAGAATTGGTAGCAGCTCCGTCGCGAAGCGATTCTTCCTCTTCTTCGAGCTTTGAAGAAGTCATCCGGGAAGGTTGCCTTCGCGAATGTCTCGTGACCGCAACTGGCAAAGGCGTGCGCATCGGTATCCTTGACTCGGGGGTCGATTCGCGGCACCCAATCCTCGAAGGGCGGGTAGTCGGGAACTACGAAGTGATCGAAGATCGCCTCGGAGAACCTGGTGTGGTGAACCTTGAGCACGGCTACGATGTGATGGATCACGGCACTGCGAATGCCTACATCATCCGGCAACACGCTCCTGATGCCGAGCTGCATAGCATCCGAGTTATTGATCCGACCCATAACTCGACTTCATTGAAGTTTGTGACGGCTCTTGAGTTCGCGCTGGAGCAGGGATGGGATATTTTGAATCTCAGTCTTGGCACCGATTCGAGGTATGCTGAAATTGCCCGTCTCGCAGACCTTGCCTACTACCAAAATATGCTATGGGTCGCCGCGAAACACAACGAGCGCGACAAAATTGGATACCCTGCGGCTCTTTCCTCCGTGGTCGGAGTCGGTATGGATTACTTTGAGAGCTTCGAGGAGTTTCGATACTATCCAGATCGGGTCATCGAGGTAGAGGCAAGCGGTGTCTATATCGAAGCTCCGCGGGCTAACGGAGGCTGGCAGCAATACACTGGGACCAGTTTCGCTTGTCCCCAGATCACTGGAATGGTGGCTCAACTGAGAGAGTGCTTTCCTGACTTGACTCCGTTCCAGTTAAAAACGGCTTTACTGGCCTTGCGGCAGAATCGGGACTAAGAGACTGTTGAAAAATTCCTTCTGCAGTCTTCTTGCTGATTTATCGCCCGGACTTCGTTGTGATATTTCTTGAGAGCTATGGCTATCAATAAATATCGAGCCTCGCCAGTCGAAAAATCAGCTGCGAATCCAAGCGGGTTCATTATTTCAACAGTCTTCTAATCGACAACCATTGTTGTTAATGCACCCTTTGTCCTGGCAGCGCTTCGCTGTCAGGAGAGAGCAGGTGAATGTCTTTTCCTCCGGGGCCAGCAGCGACGATCATGCCTTCGCTGATTCCGAATTTCATCTTGCGCGGTGCGAGGTTGGCGACCATCACGACGAGCCTTCCGACCAGAGCTTCCGGCTCGTAGGCGGCCTTGATCCCCGCAAAGACTTGTCGAGTTTCGTCACCACCGAGGCTGAGTTTTAACTTCAGGAGCTTGCGAGCCTCTGGGACATGCTCGGCCTCAATGATGCGAGCGACCCGGAGGTCGACTTTCACAAAGTCGTCAAAGCTGATTTCTTCGGAGAGTGGTTCTGCCGCGAGAGCGTCTCCGCTATCGGAGTAGGTGGGGGATCCTGAGTCTGACGTCGGTGCTTCTTCAGTCGATTCGTTGATCATGGCTTCTACTCGCTTGGCGTCGACACGCTGCATCATGTGCTTGAATTTGGCTACCGGGGTTCCGGCGAGGGGTTGCTGCGACTGATCCCATTTGGTGAGTGGGTCTCCGAGCAACTCGCCCGCTTTCTCGGCGAGATCAGGCAGGATCGGTGCGAGATAGATGCAAAGGGTGCGGAAGAGATTGAGCGTTACCGTGCAGACATCCTGAAGCTGGTCTGCCTTGTCCGGATCCTTACGAAGCTCCCACGGGGCCTGGCTCTCGACGTAGGGGTTCGCTTGATCGGCCAGCTCGACGATTAGACGAGTCGCCTTGCCATAGTCGCCACGCTCGTAGCAGTCGGCGATTTCGGCTCCGGCATCGGCGAACTTCTTAAAGAGCCCCCCATCCTCGGGGTAGACTTTTGAAAGTCCGCTTGCGGCCACAAACTTAGCGCTGCGACTCGCGAGGTTCACGACCTTACCAACGAGGTCACTGTTGATCCGGCTGACGAACTCTTCGAGATTCAGATCCAGATCCTCGACTTTAGATGACAGCTTGGTGGCGTAGTAGTAGCGGAGGTAACTCGGATCGAGGTGCTCAAGGTACTTTGACGCACGGATGAAGGTGCCGCGCGATTTCGACATTTTTTCACCGTCGACGGTCAGGAAGCCATGAATGTGGACCCGAGTCGGGAGGCTGTAGCCGGCGGTCTGCAACATTGCTGGCCAAAACAGCGTGTGAAAATACTGAATATCCTTCCCGATGAAGTGGTGGATCTCGGCTTCGTCGCTTTTCCACCAGTCTTCCAGTTTTTCGCCGTTTGCCTGACACCACTCAGCAGTCGAGCCGATGTAGCCGATCGGCGCGTCGAACCAG
>JBCCBR010000286.1:0-5112 GCA_039033935.1 Verrucomicrobiota bacterium | reverse complement strand
GTTTCGGCAAAGGTTCCGCTCGCAGAGAGCAGGGAAGTATTTACCAGGAAGTAGGGTTCAAATCCGGCTCGGGCTCGAAGCCCCGATCGGAATTCCGCTTCGCTGATCGCAGCCAGAAATTTCCCCGCCGCATCAAAAGAGAGATACTCGGCACTCACTGGGTTTGGCGGCTCCGGGACTGACTGCCCATTTCCGGGACTTTGAAGAGGCCTCATGATGAGCCGATCGGTTTCCGGATCGTAGTCCAACTGCTCTAGAATTGTCTGAGAGAGATGCGATGCGGCGAAAGTGTCTTCGGCGTCCAACTGAGCTTTTGAGCCGGTCGCCAGCATCGCCAGTAGCGGGAGGAGGACAGCCGCTACGATACCAATCGAAATGGAAACTTCGGATAGAGAGAACCCACGATCCTGGCAAGTCAGAAGCGGAGGTTTCATTTCTCTATAGGTTCGGTGCTCAGTCTGTGAGAATCTGGACAGATCCAGTCGTGGGGGAGAATCGCAATGTCTCCCCCGCGACAGTTGCTGAGCTGCCGGTGGTGGGAACCAGCTCTTGCGAAGCTGGATCATAGTGCCCTCCGCCAAGCGTCAAATGGAGCGCTTCGGCTTGGTGAAACGGAGGATGTAGAATTCGGCCGCTGGGACTCATGCAAATAAATGGAGCTGTGATCTCCAGAGCATTTCCCTGCCCATCTCGGACAATAAAATCCCTCCTTTGAGGCAGATCGATCACCGTAGGCGGGAGGGATTGCGTCGCGCTCGCGAGAACGGATGCGGGCAGAAATACCAGACCTTCGGGCAACTCGAACCAGCTTCGGATCTGTCTGACCGGCTGGTCGATGATCGGCTCTCCAGATGGCTCCGTTGCCAGAAAGAAAGCCATTGTCCGAAAAGGGCGGCGGGTTCCGGGATGAGTTTCATCTGGAAAAGCAATATAGAGATCTCGCTGGAGTGCGATTGCCTCTGCCCGAGCCCGGTCCATTGCCGCTGCCAGCTCATGCGCCGCCGCCTTGCGAGAGGGAGCGCTTGGCATCAGGGCCGGAGCAGCCAGAGCCAGCAGGATCGAGAGGACCCCGATCACGGAAAGTAGCTCGATCAGAGAGAAGGCCGCTGGATAGGTGCGCGAGAGCTGGGGAGACGGCAACTTCATTTCCGAGTAATTCAGTGACGATCCCAATCGACGATCCGACAAGATCTTTCACGTGAAAAAAAGGTTACGCGCTGATCGGAACCCCCCGCTCAAAGTCGTTTGAAGAAGGGCCTCAACACGCCCGCCGTGATTCGAACACGGGACCTACGGATTAGAAGTCCGTTGCTCTATCCAGCTGAGCTACGGGCGCTGATGGGGATCGTTGAGGTCGAGAACCCAGCTCGACCGCGACGACCAGTCGCTAGTATCTGGCGTGGGAAGCCTTTTGGCAATTGGAGACTCGGGCGAATCGCAAATTGCATAAGAAATCGGGATTTCTAGTTCCTACCGGAGAGAAAATGTCTCATCGAATTGCCATGTAACTGCGTTGGGATGAGCGCGATTTCAATCGCCTCCCAATCTTCGGCGATGAAAAGTGCCTTGGCCTCTTCCAGAAGAGTTTCGCGCTCGATGGCGTTGTTTTCGGAACGAGCCAGACTGGTCAGCAGTAACCCGGATGCTACGATAAGAGTGCGAAGAGAAATCATGTCTCAGTTGCGCCGGATTTTGACTGTCGCACCGTATTTCGTCTACTGCGGAAAATCGAAAGTAAACCACAAAAAAGCCCTGTGGCCTCTTGACCACAGGGCGTTTGCTTGAACTGAGTTCGAGGCAACTAAAGTAAGTCAGGCTTCTTCGGCCTCCAATTCCGGACGCTTCTTTTTGGGCGCGTCTGGCTTCGGGCCGTAGCCACCGCCAGCCGCTGAGCGAGCGTCATAAACTGCCTTCAATTCTTCTTTGCTGACGAGTCCGTCAGCATCGGTGTCAGCTTTGGTGATCTTCGACCAAAGATCTGCTGAGACTTCGTCTTTGGACAATTTCCCGTCTTCGTCAGCATCGAATCGACCAAAGATTGCATCGCTGCCACCGCCTTTGGTCCCACCCTTGCTGGCACCTTGACCCTCTGGGCCACTTTTCTGCCCGGCCCGAGCTCGCATCGCTGCGGCCAACTCTTCACGGGTGACTCCGCCATCGTTGTTGGCGTCGGCCCGTGAGAGGCGCTCCCAGGATTCGGCCGGGACCTCGCCTTCGCTGATCTTGCCGTCTCCGTTCGTATCGCCTCGGGCAAACATTTCGCCGGGGTCGGGACGACCGCTGCCGGGGGTGCCGGGCTCATCGCCCTTGCCTTTCATGCCGCCTTTACCCTGGGTGCGGGCTGCGGCGAGTTCCCGCATGCTGACGGCACCGTCGTTATCGGTGTCAAGACGTGAAAGGCGTTCCCAGGCTTGCTCTGGAACTTCGTCCTGGGACAATTTCCCATCGCCGTTTTTTTCGGCTTTTTTTAGGAATTCTACGCCGCCGGGGCGCCCTTTACCTTTTGCTTTGGCATCACCGCCCTCCTGCGCTGTGAGTGGCAGAAAAGCGAGCAGTGTCAGTAGTGAAACAATGGTTGTTTTCATGTTGGAATCGCTGTTGAGCTTGTGATTTCATAGAACCGCCGTGGGAAAGGTGAGTTGCAGAATATTCCCAGAAAAGCTCGCCTGAGCTTCGTTCGAGCCACCACTCTCTCAGTAGATCCAGTCCATGAAACGAATCCTCGGCATCCTCTCCCTCTTTCTCGTTGTCTACCTCGCGACTTGGGTGCTTGCCGATCTGCTTACCGGGGAGTCACGATTTCTGACAGCGTATAATCAGCAGAATTTGCTGCGTCGAATTGGGCTTTATGGGATTCTCGCGATCGGGGTGGCGTTTGTGATTATCACCGGCGGGATCGATCTGTCGATCGGATCGGTGGTCTGCCTGATTGGGGTTTCTTTTCCGGTTCTGGTAATTGATTTGGGCATTTCTCCATGGCTGTCGATCGTGATTCTGGCCTTAATCGCTCTCTCGATCGGGATTCTCCACGGCACTCTGATCACGCTTGGCAGGCTGCAGCCCTTCATCGTGACCTTGTGCGGATTGCTGATTTACCGTGGCATCACCCGCGGATTTACGGGCGACCAGACTGCCGGCTTTGGCTCAGAATTCCGGAGTTGGCACTGGCTCGCCAGTGGCGCGATACCTGTTCCGGGAATCGATGGATTTGGCATTCCGATACCGTTTGTGATCCTCCTGATACTGGCGGCGGGAGCGAGCCTCTTCCTAAATCGCTCAATCTACGGGCGCTATCTACTCGCCCTCGGAAACAATGAGGAGGCTGCTCGTTACAGCGGCATCCGGACGAAGCGGCTGGTGATCCTTGCCTATGTGATTTGCGCGATGCTGGCCGGCCTTGGGGGGGTGCTGTTCGTGCTTGATAACAATCAGGCGATGCCGAGCTCCTTTGGGAACTTTTACGAGCTTTACGCAATCGCCGCCGCTGTCCTCGGAGGATGTTCCCTGCGAGGCGGGTCCGGGACTATTCTGGGTGTTCTGATTGGGACGGCGCTGATTCGCCTGATCAGTAACATGATCAATCTTGTCGATTCGATCCCATCGAATATCGAGTTTGCTGTGATCGGTGGTGTCATTCTCGCGGGCGCAGTCGGCGAAGAAGTGGTGAAACGCCTCGCGGGACGTCGACGATTTCGTGGGACCGACGCTTAGAAACGGGCGATGAGCCGTCGCAGAAGGCACTTGCAAAGCGTAAGCTCTCATCCACCATCTCGAAAATGTCTGAGAATCTCGGAATCCCAGAAGGCCGGGGGTCACCTACCCCAGGTTGTCTCATTCTTGCCTCGATCCTATTTGTTTTCGGAGGGCTGATTCTGCTCTACGCCTACGTCGGGAATTACCAGACCCGAAAGATCGACACGTTCACACAGGATCTTCCGATGGAGCTGCCCGCTCTCGAGTTTTCCCCGGAAGAGATCGAAGCGACGCAGGAGAAGCTTCAGGGCATCCTCCGTGCGACTGAGGAAAATCAGTCTTCGCGGACACTTCTCAGCGCGAAGGATTTGAACGTGATGATCGCAACTACCGAGGGCGCAGAAGATTTTCGCGGGAGGACGCACGTCGACGGAATCCGAGACGGGGCCATCGTCACTCGGATGGCTCAGCCAATGCGGAAAGGAGTGTTTGCAAAAGGCTTCCGTTATCTAAACGCGACTTTCACCTTTAGCCCGGAGCTCCGGCGCCAGACGGTTGCGTTTCGGGTGATCGATATCGAGTCGGTCGAGGGGGAGATTCCGGAATTGTTTGTCGCAAACTACTCGACTCTGGATTTCTTCCGACTCGATCCCGAAAACGAGACGGTCAACCGGCGAGCCCTCATCCTTGAGCCTCGGAAAAACGGGAAGAGCATCTGGGCCGGAGGAATCGGGCTCTACATGCTCACTGCGGACCGCGAGCATGGGGCCGAAGTTTATTCGGGGGCGACCACGGAGCGGCAGGCGTGGGAGGTGTTCCGGCCGGCCAAGATGATGGCCCAAAAGACACCGAAGCTGCGTTCCAAATTCGGCGTCATCGCCAACGCCAAGAACTTGCACATTCCTCGCGATAGCTCGCGTTTTGAACCGGTTGTTCGAGACCCCGGCGACGGCTCTTCGCCGCACTGCGCGCTTATTGATGAGTATCACGAGCACGACACTGACAATCTGGTGGAGACCATGCAGACCGGCATGGGCGCGCGCGAACAACCGCTCTTGCTGATCATCACCACCGCCGGCGCCAACATTGCCGGCCCTTGTTACCAAGCCGTGGTGGAAGCGCGCCGCGTATTGGATGGCGCGGCAGACGATCCCGAGCTTTTCGCGCTGATGTACGGCGCGGACCCTGACGACGACTGGACCAAAACCGAGACGCTCAAAAAGGCCAACCCGAACTACGGCGTTTCCGTGTTCGAGGACTACCTTCTTGCTCAGCGTCGCATCGCGATCAACAACGCGGCCAAGGCGAGCGCGTATCGCACGAAGCACCTCAACGAATGGGTGTTTGCGAAGGAGGCATACTTCAACCTTGCTTGGTGGATGGAGGCAGCCGAGCCGGGGTTGAAGCTGCAGGATTTTG
>JBCCBR010000285.1:0-5123 GCA_039033935.1 Verrucomicrobiota bacterium | reverse complement strand
TATCTGGTCGTGTCTGATCTAGCACCAGGGTTTCTAACCCCGCTTGCCGAGCAATTTCCAGGCGTCCGGCCTTCTCTAGCTTAGCCGAACAAGGCACTCACTGACTGCGCTTTGACTAGCTCGCGGGGTTGGTTGAGGTGATTGAAAACGATCGTTTCCGGATCAATCGCCATGGTCTGATAGATCGTTGCGAGGACTTCCATCGGGTGGACCGGATCCTCCAGCGGAGCGGAGCCGGTCTTGTCGGATTTTCCGTGGACGTAGCCGCGTTTGATTCCTGCGCCGCCCATCACCGCGGTGTAGCAGTAGGGCCAGTGGTCACGGCCATCAGCACTGTTGTTGTTGCCGCTGGTGGAAACACCCATCTCCGGGCTTCGGCCAAATTCTCCGATCGCAACGACAAGGGTTTCGTCGAGGAGACCACGCTCATCGAGGTCGTCGAATAGGGTTGCCAGTCCCGAGTCGAGCATCGGCGCGCTCTGGTCTTTCATGCGTTTTGGCAGACCGACATGGTGATCCCAGCTGTGATTGTCAGAGTTGGCGACTTTTGGCCAGATCACCTCGACGACTTTGGTCCCGGCCTCGACGAGGCGGCGCGCCATCAGGCAGCTCTGGCCGAAAGTGTTTCTGCCATAGCGGTCGCGCAGCTTCTCATCCTCGGCTTCGATGTTAAACGCCTCGCGGGCGCGACCCGAAATGATGAGATCGAGCGCCTTGCTGTAGTATTCGTCGAGGTTGTAATCCTCGACCGCTTTATCGATTGTCGGCATCTGAGCGGTGAGGGCATTTCGCAGTTTTGCGCGTCGCTGGAGACGGAGCGAAAACACATCTGGGCGAAGCTGAAGATCGTCGACTTTCACCTGCGCCATCTTCGACATGTCCATGTCGTCTCCGTCGGGGAAAAGGAAATATGGATCGTAGGCTTTACCGAGGAATCCGGCAGTCCCACCCTTGTTGACCACATTTGACTCCTGCAATGGCCGCGGCATCATCACAAACGGCAGCATCGGTTCCTCGGTCGGCTTGAGCCGAATGATATTGGAACCGAAATTGGGAAAGTCCTTCGGCGAAGGCGGCTCGAGCTGGCCCGACGGGCTCACTTTGTCAGTGGTGTAGCCCGTCATGATCTGGTAGATCGCGGCGGTGTGATTAAACAGCCCGTTTGGGGTGTAGCTCATCGACTGAATCGTCGTGAACTTGTCGGCTACTTTCGCGAGTTGCGGTAGCAGCTCGGTGTATTGGAGACCATCGACGGCCGTTGGAATGGGCTTAAAAATCGAGCGAACGTTGTCTGCTGCCTCGGGCTTGGGGTCCCACAAATCGATGTGGCTGGGTCCGCCCTGGAGATAAACCATGATGACCGATTTCGCTTTGCCCCAACCGGGTCCACCAACCCGACCGGATGAGGCGCTCGCCTCTTGCACGGCGAGGATGTTATTCAGGGTCATGCCGAGCATGCCCGCCCCACCGATACGAAGGAAGTCTCTCCGCCCTGGTTTGAGATGGGAATCACAGAGGTCTTTGGCGATTTGTCCGGGTAGTCTGATCATGATGTCTCGCGGCTGTGAAAATTGATGCTTGTTAGCGGTTAAAGAGGAACGAAGGGCTGTTGACGAGAGCCCAGACCAGGTCTTGCGCAGCGGTGAGGCGCCGGTTGGCGGCCTGTTCGATTGAATGATCGAGATCCTGTCTCAGTTGAATGAGGCGTCGAGGCGGGAGGATTGCGATTTCGGCTTTTTTCAGAGCAGCTTCCAGCGCGACCTGTTTGGGATCGGCTGAAATCGGACGCTCGGCTTTCAACAGTTCGTAGCGAGCGTTGCGAAGCGGCTCGTCATTCTCGGCGACGTAGGTCGCGAGGGCATCGGCCTCTGCCTCAGTCCGCTCTGACGGAGCGGCTGCGATCGCGGCTGCTACCTGGTCAGGAAGTCCAAATCGAAGCGGATCTTCTGCGGTCGTGTACCAGACTCGAAATCTACCGATCGGGTAATCCCCGCCAGAGTAGCGGCACAAAACTCCGACGACGAGATCGGCTCCATCAGCGTTTCCAACCATGGGTTCGGCAAACTTGAGAATAGCGCGGTGAGGCATCCGCGGATTTGCTCCGGCGAGTGCCCAGCCTTTGTTTCCACGATCGACTTTGCCATCAAATGTCGCTTCGAGGCTGAACCCGTTTTGAGTAAAGCTGGCCATCCCGGTCCCGATTTTCAGAGGGGTGTTGGCTTTCGGATCTGCTGCCGGATTCCATCGGGTCTGGATTTCGGTAATCACAAAGTTCCCGTTGGCGTTGACGCCAGCGCCGTAGGCTGGATTCCTCTCATCAGGAACGGCCTCGATCATGATCGCGGTGATGTCGGTCGCCGAGGTGCTCCCGGTGATGAGGTAGTCTAGGTTGCGCTTCCGGGAGCCTCCGGTGGTGCGAACGGAGCCGTCCGGCAAAGTCTCGACTTCGGCTTTGTCGGAGCCGGTCGCAGTTTTCACAGGGAGCAGGTGCCAGCGCGTCCAAAGGTCGGCGGCAGTCCGGGTTTCAGCGAACTCGGTAATCACTCCCGGTAATGCTGCTTCCCGCGCCTCCACCGAGGCAGTCGCAGCTTTGATGGCAGCGGTCCGGTCGGCTTCGGCTTTTTTCTGACGGGCTAGATGGTCAGGACCGTATTCGACGATCGCTTCCTCCGCGGTCGAGATTCGCTGGTGCCGAGCGATTTCGAGATCCGAACGCTGACCGACCCAATCGGCTTCAGCCTTCTTGACCTGATCGACAAGGACACCGTGATCTGTTTCGATAGCGGTCATTGCCTCGATCGCCGCCTCGACCTCGGCGTCACCGGGGAGACGCGAGAGGGCTCGAAGATAAAGCTCTTCGATCAACTTGCGGTCGTCGGGAAGACGGCGGACGAGAGAGGCCAGTTCGTTATCTTCTGCCCCGATCGCATCGGCAATGGCCGGTCCCGAAAGGAAAGCCATCACCGCCGACATCTGAAGTTCGCTGGTGCGTTCACACTCGCAGCTGCTCTCGCGGGCGGGACGCCCGAGGTTGGCGAGAAATCCGCTCTTGAGGTCCAGCTTCACATCGGGCAACTGACTGGCGCGCACGCCGCGACCGGCTCCGGGGATATCGGGTTGGGTCCCGGCGACGAGATGAACCGCGTCGTAAAGAACCTCGGCGGGGAGCCGTCGGGCTTTGGCGTGAGAAAAGTTGATGGTGTCGTCTTCATTCCAGCGGTTGCTGGCGATCGAGAGTTGGTAAGTCCTCGATTTGCAGATGTCGGCGATCAACTTCTGCACGTCGAAGCCGCTGGCAATGAATTGAGCAGTGAGATGCTGCAGCAATTCTGGATTTGTTGGCGGATTGCCGGCTCGAATATCGTCGAGAGGTTCGATCACGCCAGTCCCAAGCAGGTAACCCCAGACACGGTTGGCGTAGCTGTAAGCGAAGTAATCGTTGTCGGCACTGGTGATCCAGGCAGCCAGTTTTTCGCGCCGGGTCGGGGCCTCTGGCTCTGAAAAGGCGACCGGAGCGAGATCGGCGGGGTAGGGGAAGGCGGGCGGCTGGATCTCCCCGGTGCGCTGGTGATTGAGCTCTCCCTCGGCGCGGTCATCGATCACCTCGTAAAGCGGCTTGGCTCCCTCGACCGCCGTCCCGCCGATGTTTTGCTTGGGCGCATTTTCAGTATCGCGAGTGCGGTCAATTTGGGCAAAGTAGGCAGCGGTCTCGTAGTATTGATCCTGGGTCCAACGCTCGAACGGATGATCGTGACACTTGTTGCAGTTGAAGCGCGTCGCGAGAAACAGGTGGGTGGTGTTTTCGACCAGGGCATCCGGCTCTCGGAGGATCTTGTAATAGCTCGCTGCGGGGTTGGCTTTGTTCGAACCGGTTGCCGTCAGAATCTCGTAAACGAATTCGTCGTAGGGTCGATTCTCCGCGACTTGTTGTTTGATCCAGTCCCTGAAAATGCGAGAACCATCGCCACCGAGGAACTTGGAATTCACCTGGAGCAGATCGCTCCACTTGTTGGTCCAGTGGTCGACGAATTCCGGAGAACCGATCAACTCATCAATCAAGGCGTCGCGTTTTTCGCGGATGGGTCGGTCATCGGCGAGAAAGGTGCGAACTGCGGTTGATGTCGGCGGCAGTCCGGTGAGGTCGAGGTAAATCCTGCGGATAAACTCAGCGTCGCTGGCGAGATCCGAGGGTGCGATTTTCATCCGCTCCCACTTCGCGGCGACGAGCCGGTCGATCTGACTCCAGGACTGGGGTTCCTCCCAGGTGAAGCCGTCGCGATCACCCATCACGGTCAGGGTGGTGGCGGCGTAGCGACCCTCGTATCGCGCGAGGATGGGCGCTTCGCCGCGCCGCAGGGTATCGAGCAAGCCGAAGTCGTCATGATCAGCGACCTCCGTATTGCCCGAATCGATGAATGCCTCGCGAGTCACGTCGCGCGTCTGGCCGTCGCTGAAGCGTGCCACGACCCGAAATTGCTGACGATTCCCGACGCGCTGCACCACCGGATTCTTGGGATAAAGCTCAATCGATGCGACCTTGGCAGTCTCAGTAGAGACACTCGCACCGTCGGCGATCCATTGCCTGATGGTGTGGTAAAATCGGGAATCCAGCTCAGTTACGGGTCCGGCTTCGTGGGGAACTGCCCCGGTCGCTTTGAGCAGCATCAGCGAATCGTCCGGTGAAGCGAAATTGATTCGGCGGGCGGCGTGATCGTCGGCAAACCCTCGCACATCGTAGAGCGGGTCGTAACCGCGAAGACTCAGTTTGAAGCCATTTTTGCCATCCTTGGCCCCGTGACAAGTGCCCATGTTGCAGCCCAGCCGAGTGATCACTGGATTCACGTCCTGAACAAAATCGAGCGTTCGGCTTTCGGCGGTAGCAGAGACCGTGAGTGTCAGGGTGACGGATTTGCCATCGTAGTGGGCCGACAACTTTGCCTCCCCGTCGGCGAGAGGCCGGAGCTCTCCTCGGTGATCGATCGAGGCGATCGCCGGAGTCACTCTCCAGTCAACGTCGCGAGTCAGATCGATCTCATCGCCGTTTTCCTGATGGCCGATCGCGAGGAGCTGGCGGTAGTCACGCGGGCCGGTCAGGTCGAAGGAAAGGGCCGAAATTTCGATGC
>JBCCBR010000284.1:0-5126 GCA_039033935.1 Verrucomicrobiota bacterium | reverse complement strand
CGCCTTTCGCGGCGCGGAAGACGGGCGGATCCGTGGTGACTTCGTGATCCAAAAACGGGATGGCCTGGTTCCAGACCGGATCCCAGACGAGGTCGACTCGGGCATTGGCAACGCCTTCTAGCATTAGGATTTTGCTCTGGGCATCTGCGGCGATGGTCGGACCCATTCCACACCCGGGGGCCGTCAGCGTCATTTTCACTTCGACGTTGGTTTCGCCCTCTTCGTCGGTTAGCTGACAATCGTAGACGAGACCGAGATCAACTATGTTGACCGGAATTTCGGGATCGAAAACCAGCTTGAGCTGCTCCCAGACCGCACCTTCAAGATCACCCGCCTCGATTTTTACCTGGGCGGCATCCTGCTTCGCTTTTTCAGCTTCGAGGTCGATGCCAATCGCGTCGGCATTCTCGGCTTTGATCCGCGCAAGCCCAGCCTGAGTCGCGACGGTGTAGGTGCCTCCGAGAGCCTGGGTGATCATCACCTGGGTCCCTACTGGAAGGATGATGGGATCTCCGCTTGGGATTTGAATGGCTTCGACTTCTCGGGTGATTTCGATTTCTTCGTGCATGATGTTGGCGGCTTGGAAAGTTGTAGGGAAGAGCGTGTCGCTATAAAATAGGTTTCAGACGACTGAGTTGCAGAGGTGTGGGGTAGCGATGTGGAGCGGGTAGCCAGGGTTGGTTCAGTCAGAGGTTTCTTTGAAGACCACTTTCAACTTACCCGTCTTCTGAGCAGGTTGGTTCATATTACTGAGAAGGGTATCTGGCGCTTGCTCAGATTCTGGTTGCGACGCTGGTGATGGCTGATCCGTTTCAAGAGCCTGTTTCAAGGCGCCCTCCACCATTTGCCCGCAATGGATTTTCATTGGGGGAAGCGGGCCGAGGCCTTCGGAAAGCTCACTCGATTCCAGGTCGCGTGCCTCTTCCACGGTTTTGCCTTTCAACATCTCGGTGGCGAGGCTCGCCACGGCGATTGCGGTCTGGCAACCGAAGCTCTGAAAAGAGGCCCGATCGATCACCTTATGCCCGTCTTTCTCGCTGAATTTCAGCCACATCCTGACCATGTCACCACAGTCGGGACTACCGACGGTGCCAACCGCGTCGGCATCGTTCATTTCGCCCATGTTCTGGGGGTTGGCGAGGGCCTCTTGGACTTTGGACTCGAAATCGCTCATCGACACTTGCGTGGAATACGGTGGGAGAAATTAAGGGTGATGCGGTCTGTTGTCACTTGCCTTTTGTCTTCGGACTCGGTGCGAAGGCGAAGTTTTTGTGGCGTGGTCGCCGCAGTGTTAGGGGACTAGCGCCGACTCACTCAAACTCCAGCTCGTAGCGTGGCATGTCGGGAGAAGCTTCCTTTGCGTAGCGGTCGATCCCGCCTCGGAGTGCCCAGGTATTTTTGTAGCCGTGGCCGATGATGTAGGCGGCGGTGTCGAGACTCCGCTCGCCGGTGTGATCGTAAACGACGATGGCGCGGTCTTTCTCACCGGCGGCAAAGATCGACTGGAGCAGCTCGTTACTGAACAGCTCAGCCCCAGGCAGGGAGACGGCTTCATGCTCCTCGCGGGTCCGCAAGTCGAGCAAACGTGGCGGGGCATCGCCGGAAAGCTGCTCTTTGAGCTCAAGTGGCTCAATCAGCATGCGCTTGTCGTTTTCGTGGGCATCGAGAATGTGTTCGATGACTTCTGCGACTGGCAGCTCCTCATTTCGTTGACAGACTTCGGCGAGAGTTTCATCGTCGTCGTAGGCACAGCTCTGGCAGCCACCGATGTGGTAGCGGGCAAATAGCGCACGCTTTGCTCCAGGGAACCGAGCGAGGAGATCGCCCATCCGCGAGGTGCCATCGATTGCCGGGGCCGTAGTCGTTGCAGCCATGCGATACTATGGACCGTCTCGGTTCGGTTTCATTCGAAAATTGTGTTCTGCCGCGAGTCGTGGTTGACTGACCCCATGAAGCGACACGTCCCCGGACCGTGGAGTAGCCCGCAAGTCTACCTCTGGCCAAATCTGATGACAGCAGGCAATCTCGCCTGCGGATTCGGAGCGGTTATTTCAATCTTCGAAGGGATGCGGGCGACTGATGGCGGAGTTCAGGAATTTCATCTCGCGATTCTGCTGATCCTCGGTGCCTGCGTTTTCGATGCGTTGGATGGTCGCCTCGCTCGGATCCGAGGGCAGGAGTCGTCTTTTGGTCGTGAATTCGATTCTCTCGCGGACATCGTTTCTTTCGGGATCGCCCCAGCCTTGCTTGTGATGGACATCGTCCTGGGGGCTTTTGATGATCGTCTCCGCTGGACCGTAGCGTTTGTGTTTTTGCTCTGTGGGGCGATGCGACTGGCGAGATTTAATTGCCACAGTCAGATGGATGAGGATGATCCTGAAAAACCGGCTGGTCGAGATTTTGTGGGATTTCCCATTCCGGCCGCAGCCGGCTTGATTGCTTCCCTGACGATGTTTGTCCTCTGGCTGAATGAGGGTGAGAAAGAGATCGGCTGGTGGCGCTACGTCCTGCTTGGGCTGATGCTGCTGCTCTCGTTTATGATGCTGAGCGAGTTTCGATACCCAAGTTTCAAAGCGATGAATGTGGGGACAAAGCGGTCGCTCATGACTGTCGTGATCGCTGTCCTGGTGCTCGTTTGCGCGGTGACGTTTGTCGAATTTGTGCCCTTCGGCATTTTTCTGACCTACCTGATCTATGGCCTGATGCGACCGTGGCTTTCGCTTGCCTGGCGCAAAAGAATTGAAGATCGGGTTGCTGGCAGCGGGCAGGTTGAAGAGTAAAGCTCGCTGTTGCGAAAAGGCCGACTAGGGAACCGCAGCGAGGATGCTGAGGGCAATGACCTTTGGTATTCAAGCACCAGCCCGGCCAAATATGAATCGGAATCCGATGGGTGGTTGACTGACGATGGCGCCGTCGTTACCGATCAGCATGAATTTGGTTGATAGGCTCTTTTCGTTGGAAAATCAGACCGCGGTAGTCATCGGTGGGACCGGCGTGCTCTGTGGGGAAATGGCTCAGGGACTGGCGGAGGCAGGTGCTGAGGTTGTGGTGGTCGGGCGGAGTGCCGAAAAGGGTGCCGAGCGGGTTTCGGCGATTGAGGAGGCAGGCGGAAAAGCCCGCTTCGAAGCTGCAGATGTCGCTTCGCGAGAGTCGCTCGAAGACCTGCTGGCGCGGGTCGGCCGCGTCGACATCCTCGTCAACGGAGCCGGGATCAACTCACCGACACCGGTGCTCGAAATCGATGACGAGGAGTTCTACCGTATCCTCGACATTAACCTGGGAGCGGTCTTGCGGAGCTGTCAGGTTTTCGGAGCGCAAATGCTGCAGCAGGGTGGGGGATCAATCATTAACCTGGGCTCCATCTCGGGCCTTGGGCCGCTCTCGCGGGTTTTCTCTTACTCGGCAAGTAAGGCTGCGGTTCACAACCTTTCGAAAAACCTTGCCCGAGAATGGGCGGAGCAGGGCGTCAGGGTCAACACGCTGGTGCCCGGGTTTTTTCCGGCAGAGCAGAATCGCAAAGTCCTGACTGAAGATCGGGTCGCTTCGATCCTCGGCCACACGCCCGCCAATCGATTTGGCGAAGCCCATGAGTTGATCGGTGCAACGCTACTCCTCGCGTCCCGTGAGGCCGGTTCTTTCATTACCGGAATTGAGATGATCGTCGATGGCGGTTTTTCGGCGATGAGCATTTGAGAGGCAAACGCCAGCGAGGAAGAAGGGAAAAGGTAAAAGGTAAAAAGTTACAGGTAAAAGGTAGAAGGTGTTGAGGCAGCGAGGAGTGATATTTCGTCCTCGTCCTCGTCCTCGTCCTCGTCCTCGTCCTCGTCCTCGTCCTCGTTCTTCGGACTCGGTGTGAAGGTGTGAAGGTGTGAAGGTGTGAAGGTGTGAAGGTGTGAAGGTGTGAAGGTGTGAAGGTGTGAAGGTGTGAAGGTGTGCGGCGTGGTCGCCGCGGGGTTTGTGGAGGACAAAGGACAAAGGACAAAGGACAAATCGCGGTGAAACCGGCCCCGTTTTAGCAAACGCGGCTACTAACCAAGATCCAAGAACCAAGAACCGCGCGGATCGGCTCACTCTCCGGCTCGTGGCTTTTGCACCCAGCGAAAGCCTCCGCTCTCTTCGGCGACTTCGATCCATTCTCCCGGAAAGCTTTTGCGCTGCCAGTGTTCCCATTGCTCGGTTCTTACCGTGGTGAGATCGACGTTTTTCTCGACGGCTTCCTGTTTCATCAACAGTTCACGATCCCGATTTTCATCGGCGACTGTCCGGGTGACGTAGTCGCCGTATTCTCCAGCGGGTAGATTCCGGATCGAGACGAGCCCTTCGTGATTCTCGCCGACGAGGCGGTTATTTTTCAATTCCTGGATTTCGGCCATGCGATTGCGCCGATCTTCCATCGCGCTGCGGTAGTCGGCCTGGGCCTGCTCCTGTTTTTTGTCGCTCGACCCGTGCTGGTAGACGTGCACATCCATCGAGACATCGACTTCGATCGGTTCAGCAGTAGAGACGTTGACGTCGAATGGCTTCTGGCAGGAAGTGCCCGTCAAACTGATCAGACAGATCAGCAAAAACGGACTCGAGCGCCAGAGAGGGGAAGTCATTTCAGCAAGCCCGTTTGGTGAACAATCAGTTGAGAGTGATCTCCGCAGTGGGACTAAGGCGCGACCGGCTGTGCAACGAGCGGGGCCGCGGGTGTGTTTCGTTCGTCGTGCAGGAAGATGTTTACTTCACGGCTCCCGTAGGGCCCGACAAAGCGCATCAAAAAATCACCTTCCCGATTGTCGAGTGAAAGGCTACCGGCTCCCTGCTCATAATCAAATCGTTTCAAAGTGCTCAGTCCCAGCTCAGCAAGGCTGGTTTTGAGCTGATTCCAGCCTGCCGGGAGTCTTTCGATCGTTTCGTCGAGACGTGTGATGTCGAAGTGTCCGGGAGTTTCCGTCAGGAATTCGCCAGTCGTCTTCCCGAGCTTCAGACCGACGCCTTCGGAGATGAGATTGAGCGATAGCCTTCCTTCCATGTAGAAGTGCTCGGGCACGATCTGAGCGGTGAGCGGGCCGGTATCGAGATTGGTCCCGGATATCCAGGCGTCCCAGCGACTTTCTTCTTCGAGATAAAAATTAAACTGGCCT
>JBCCBR010000283.1:0-5157 GCA_039033935.1 Verrucomicrobiota bacterium | reverse complement strand
CGTCGGGAAAGCAGGACTCAACCTCTCGGTTCTTCTGCTTGTTCTCGCTCTGGGTCACCTCTCCAAGCAGATGATGATGGTGTTTCCGATCCTCACGCTCATCTTCCTGATCGCGCGTTCGGAGACTCGACCGATCCTGAAACGCCCCGGAATCTGGCTCGTCTCGGCCGGATCCTACCTCGCATTGATCCCGCCACTGGTTTGGAACGCTCGAAATGAGTGGATCACGTTTACCCACACCAAACATCATTTCGAGACGAAGACAGGCGAGGGATCGATCATTCTCGAGCGGCTCGAAGATACCGGAAGTTTTGTCGGCAGCCAGATTGGGTTGCTCAGTCCATTTATCGGCATCGCGCTGCTCTGGCTCGGATTCGTGGTCTTGTGGAGGCTCCGCCGCAGTTCGCGGGAAGTTTGGTTTTTGACGGTCTTTGGCTCGATTCCGGTTCTCGCCATTTTCCTCCTTTCTCTTCGGCAGGTTGTGCAGCCCAACTGGGCCGCTGTGTTTTACTTCGCGGCCATGATACTCACCGCCGCCTGGTACTCCGGCTCTTTTGCGACGAAAACCCCTCCTCAGATTTTTCGTAGCCCGTTTGTGTTTCGCATTGCCATCGCCACGGCTCTCGCAATCACTGCCTACTTTTACTTCAGCCCGATCATCTTTGCCGCGCTCGGGCAGGATGGCCATCGCGCTGATCCGAATCGTCGGCTGATCGGTTACCCCCGCATGGTAGACGGGTTTCAAGAGATCCGGGAGCAGCAACCCGAGTGGGAAGACTGCTTTGTGGTGGTCGCGGGCCACCGAGACATGGCGAGCACGACCGCGTTTCTCGCCCCAGACCAGCCGATGGTCTATCACCTCTCGACCCTTGGCTATGTGAATTCGCAATACGATCTCTGGAATACCCCAGAGAAAGATGGTCGCATCGGAGAAGACGCGCTGATCCTCATGCCAAATGACAGCTACCCGACCGCGCTTGAGGGCGCTTTTGAACGGATCGAAAAAGTCGCCAACTACCCAGTGCGCTGGCGCTACGATCTGGAGGTCTCCTACACTGTCTATCGCGGCTATGTGCTGAAGAAATGGCCAGACTTGCTGGGAACAGATACCTCCTCTGAATCTACACTATGACTGCACCAGGTTATGAGTCACCCTTTGACCTCGCCTCCGGCCTGCGAACCCGGGAGCGAAGTCTCAAATCCGTCAGTATCGTGGTCCCTTTTTACAACGAGGAGGACTGCGTCAAATTCGTGCTCGAAGAGATCCGGGAGCAACAACCCGAAGCCGAGATCATCGCAGTGGATGACGGCTCGACTGATCGCACCTGGGAGTTGATGCAGGAGGTCGACGGCGTCGTTCCTCTTCGACTCACTTCCAACCGCGGTCAGAGCGGTGCCCTCTTCGCCGGTTTACGCTTTGCCTCGGGTGACATCCTCGTGATGCTGGACGGAGACGGACAAAATGACCCGGCAGACATCAGCAGCCTCGTCGAGCTGCTGCGTCGTGGGCAGTGCGATGTCGCCTGTGGGCGCAGAGCCACTCGCAAGGATACCTGGAGCCGTCGTGCCGCGTCTCGGATCGCAAATCGAGTCCGGCGAACCTTCATTCAAGACGGGATCAGCGATACCGGCTGCTCGCTTAAAGCGATGCATCGGGACCACCTCGACCTCCTCGTCTGCTTCAATGGTCTCCATCGTTTTCTACCCGCCATTTTTTCCCACGCTGGTCTCTCAATTGATGAGGTTGATGTCAATCATCGGGAGCGCCACGCCGGGACGTCCAAATACACAAATTTGGATCGAGCGATTCGTGGCCTCTACGACCTGATCGGGGTCTGCTGGCTGCTGAAACGCAAAGTGATCCTCCCGCCGTTGAAGAAGGCCAAGTGAAGCAGTTGAATCAGCTCCCCGATCGAATTCTGCAGCAAAGAGACTTTAGAAATAACGAAGCGGCCGTGATTCGCAGCTGATTTGTTGGCTGGCGAGGCGACGATTCAGCAAAAAGGCGGCGGAACGAGTTTTTCAACAGCCTCCTAAGAAAAGCCTTTTTCCACGCGTAACCGACTACGTCCGACAAACTCCATGGAGAACCACACCTTCTTTCTCAGCGCCATTTTCATCGCGGCAGCTTTGACACTGACCAGTTGCGTCGAAGACGGTTCAACCACCGGTCAATCAATTGCTCAGACCGGGGGCGCAGCCAGAGGAGGCTCCAACCCCGAAAGACCTGCTAAACCAAGAGAGAAACTGAGTCAGCACGACGCCGCACTCCGATTTTTAACAGCCTACATTTATCTGAATCGCGAGATGGCCCTACAGTATGCGACGCCCAAGGCGGTCGACAAACTGGATTGGAATGTGCCGCATGGCGGCAACATCCCATACTACGACGATAAAATGATCCTCTACTTCAAGGGCGGTCACGCCAAGGTTTACTTCCAGGAGGTCAACGGCAGTTTCATGATCAGCGATCTCGCTGTGCTGAGAAATCGCTGACGAAACCGCAAATTAGACCGCTCTTCCGATCCGCTATCGGAACATCTCGCGCGCCGAGAAAGCTACCCCGAGAGCTGCCGCTGAGTCGCCTCCTCGCGCCCACTCGAATCGTGTCGTGACTTTTTCCGGGTCGATCGGGCTATGCATGTAAATCGGCCACGCTCTTTCAGCAAAGCCCTCTTTGATCCAGCCCATGTAGTCGTCTCGGAAACCTTCGCTCTCAGCGAGCCCTCCGCCAATCACGACTAGACCAGGATCGAATACCCGAACGAGATCCGCGATGCCATAGCCCAGGATTTGCCCCTGTTGCCGGAAAATCCCAATCGCAAACTCATCACCATCCAGGGCGAAATCACGGAGTCGGAACGCTTTCTCCTCGATCGGACTGTCATCGTTGAGCGGGTGATTCGCGTTTTCTGGCCTCGCAAGCTCAAGGCCGATCCGGCGGCGCAGAGCGACAAGAGAGACCCAGGCTTCAAGGCATCCCCTAAGGCCGCAGGAACAATCCGGAAGACAGCCATCGAGTTCGCGGTGAGGCACAGATATATGCCCCACCTCTAAGGCAAGACCATTGGCACCCTCATAGGCTCGCCCACCTGGGAGCACCAGGCCACCCCCGAGACCAGTCCCGGGTGCGACCAGGAGAAGTGCGCCAAGGTGCTTGCGGCGGACGGCATACTCCCCGAGGGCGGCTGCATTGCCGTCGTTGGTCATGTAGACGGGGATGCCCCCGATGCGCTCTGAAAATTGATCTCGGACGTTCGTGCCGACCCAGTTCTCCGCCAGATTGGCCCGTCCCCAGATCACTCCATCGCAGCTTGGTGCCGGGACATCCATCCCGATTCCTTTGATGTCACTACGAGAGAGACCAGCGGCGCCAGTGAGCTGATCGAGCGCAGATTCGAGCTGTCCAAACGTCGCTTCGAAACCGTCTTTCACATGGCTCCGAACCTCCACCATCTCACCGACCGTCTCTCCCAATTCATCAACCAGGATGGTCTTGACCGTCGTTCCCCCAATGTCGAGGCCTGCGAAATAGGAATTGCTTTCAGACATGATGTTCTCGAAAAAGCGAAGCATTACGAGAGTCGCCCGAGTTGGTCAATCCGGAATTCACTTCTCTAATCAGTGCAGGGATTCTGACAGCGGATCACGCGACACTATCACGCAGATGCTGCTGCAGTAATTTCATCCACCGGCTCACAAATCGATAGGGATTCCACATCATCACCACCCGTCGGGTTGGCTTCTCCCCATCGAGCGAGCGGTAAATCCGACGCCCCCCCTGGTCGAGCCGGCGAGCCATCTCGGGGATCATGGACACCCCATGGCCGAGGGATACCAACTCCTGAACGGTTGTGAGCTGACTGGTCCTCTCCACCGTGATCGGCTGAAACAGCTCTCGCCGACAGACTGCAGCGATATTTTCCGACAGGCAGTGGGTTTCGTTGAGCATCACGAAAGGAAGCGCGTCGATATCGCCCAACTCAATTCGCTCAACTTTTTCAAGCGGATGTTCAGGCGGAAGCACGAGGAGCAATTCCTCATCAAACAGTGGTTCGACTTCGAGATAATTGGCAGAAACTGGCTCGGCCAGAATCGCCAGATCGATTTCACCTCGGGAGCATGCCTGATTGAGATTTTCAGTGGTGTCTTCTGTCACCACTACCGCAACGTTGGGAAACTTCTCACCGAAAGACCGCAGAATCTCGGGCAGAAAGTAGGGGCCAATTGTCGGAATCACCCCAAGACGAATCCGGCCGGTGGCCTCCAGCTCAGACAGTTCGTCGGCCGTTTCCTCGAGCAACTGAAGCACGCGACGGGCGCGCTCGAGAAACCAGTCGCCCGTGTCAGTCAAGACCACACCGCGAGGTCGCCGCTCAAACAGGCTCCTCCCGACGGTTTCTTCAAGACGCTGGATCGATCGACTCAGCGCTGACTGCGAAAGCCCGACATCCTCGGCAGCTCTTGTGAAGTTCCGCGATCTAGCGACCGCCACGAATTGCTCCAGTTGCACGAGTTCGATATCCAGTTTCACCGGCCGAGCATTACCCATGCACCGTACGCATGCAACACATTCCAACTCCGCATTAGACGCATCAATCAGATCAAGCAACCGTTACGCCGTATCAGGGAGCCATCACTCTTGATTGATCAACAAACAAAACTTGTATGAAAAAAACCTTTGTCATCTGGGCCTCCAGCCTCCTGCTGGTTGGCAATTCGTTAGCAGCAGAAGCAAAACCCGAAGCAGCGCCGTCTGTCGAACCGGCGGCACCTGAGCACGCCGCGGCCGGCTGTCCGGTGATGGGAAAACAAGCAAGTGGTTACCGCCACACTTCATCTGGCGCCCTGACCAATCGCGATTGGTGGCCCAACCAGCTCAACCTCGATATCCTCCATCAAAACTCTCGACTCAGTAATCCACTGAATCCCGATTTTGATTACGCGGAGGCGTTCTCAAACCTGGACCTCGATGCCGTCAAAGCTGATTTGACCGAGCTGATGACCTCGTCGCAGGAGTGGTGGCCAGCCGATTACGGGCACTACGGTCCCTTCTTCATCCGCATGGCCTGGCACAGCGCAGGCACCTACCGGGTCACCGATGGTCGCGGTGGAGCTTCCGATGGGACACTCCGCTTCGCTCCGCTCAACAGCTGG
>JBCCBR010000282.1:0-5184 GCA_039033935.1 Verrucomicrobiota bacterium | reverse complement strand
CGGTTTGGGATTCTCTCGGAAACAAAGAGCGATTGCAACTGAATCCGTCCTTGCAGTAAATTTAAAATGTATTTAGATTATAATAATTATTTTAAAAATTTGGAGGAACGCTTTGGGCAGCATGTGATGGAATCGCCGACGCTGTTATTTTTAGGGATGATCGGAGGAGCAGTGGTGCTGTTGCTCCTCATTGTTTTGGCAACCGTGCCTGGTGTGCTGCGCGAAGCTCGTCGGAATGCGAGGCTGAACGAGGCAAAGCGGAACCGTGAAAAGCGGACCCTGGCTGATCCTATTTTTCTGGAAGAGTCAGCCCGCGAATTGCGCGGGGTCTACCTCGAGTTTCCTTCCGAGTCGGTCTTGCATCGGGCGTCTCATGAGGCCTTTGACCATCGCTACGATCATCTGATCGCCGGTTCGGCAACAGCGCAAAGACAGTGCCCTGGTCAAACCGCGAGTAACTCAGCTGGCTGAACCTCCTTCGCGACGAAGGAGAGGTGCTCCGCAGCGAGGTCTTCCAGCTCAGCGATCGATTCAACCGTCGAAAACCGAACTCGCAGGCTTTTCCCTCGAGGAAGCTTTTTCGAATAGGCCATCAGCCGTGAGCGCATCGCCTGGAGCGAGAAGGCTTCAGTCGGGAATTTGCCCCACTCCACCAGCATCCTGGCGTGCTCGACGATCAGCTCCCACCGATCCTCCACCGTCGGCGGGGGAGGAATTTCGCCTGTCTCGAGGTAGTGCTTCGTATCGCGGAAAATCCAAGGGTATTGCATCGCTGCGCGACCGATCATCACCCCGCTGACGCCGGTGGTGGATCGGCGATGCGCTACGTCGGCTCCAGATGTGAGATCTCCGTTGCCGATCACTGGGATGCTGACCAGGCTGGTGCACTGGTCGATTACCTCCCAATCTGCTTCACCGGAGTAACCCTGAGCTCGGGTCCGACCGTGGATCGCGATAGCCTGCATCCCGCAGTCCTCGAGACGCTGGCAAACATCGGGGGCATTAATGAGATTCTGATCCCATCCGATGCGGATTTTGGCGGTGACGGGCACCTGCTCTCCGACGCCCTCGGCAATTGACCGGGCGACCGATTCGAGCAGGGGACAGTCGCGAAGAAGCGAAGAGCCCCCATTTTTTGAAACCACTTTCTTGACCGGGCAGCCAAAGTTGATGTCGATAAAATCGGGCTGTTTCCAATCGATGATCTTTCTCGCCGCCTCGGCCATTCGCGGTCCATCGGCGCCGAAAAGCTGCACGCCAACGGGACGCTGCTCGTCTTCAAATTCCGTGTAAACGCGAGTCCGCTCGTCTGCCTGGATGATGCCCTCCGCCGAGACGAACTCGGTCACCATGACATCGGCCCCGAGCCGCTTGCAGAGACGTCGGAAAACCAGATCAGTCACCCCCGCCATCGGGGCGAGGTAAAGGGGGAACTGATCGTTGGAAAACCAGGGGAGCATCGGCGGTGCCTAAGTCAGGAGCTTCAGCGCAGTATCGGCCGAATCTCCGCCGTGGACAACGGCAGCGAGAGCGGCTGCCATCTTTTTTGGAGTGGGGTGTTGCCATACGTTGCGACCAACCGCAATTCCGGAAGCTCCTCCGTCGATAGCGGTGCGGACGAGCGTGAGCAGAGCTAGGTCGTCGCCCATCGCGGCTCCCCCGAGAACAATCACAGGAACCATCGCGGCATCGACAATTGCTTTGAAATCGTCACTCGAACCGCCGGTGGGAAAAGCTGTTTTGACGACATCGGAGCCGATTTCGGCGGCGACTCGGGCGGTGAATTTGATGTTCTCAACCGTGTAGTCATCAGGCCGCCCAATCCCAAATGGCAGGGCCTCCATCAGCACGGGCAGGTCCGACTCGAGACTTTCTGAAATCAGCTCGCACGCCTCTCGGAAGATGCCCGACTCGTTGGCGTGGTGCGGGTAGAGCATGTTCATCATCCCGTGAGCCCCTACCGTGAGTGCCTCGTCAGCCCCGTAGACGCGATAGGCTCCTTCATCGAGGTTCTCTCCAAAGACCGGCTTGTAGACGTCGGTCCTAAGACACACCCCACGATCTCCGAAGGCATCGCCTGCCGCGAGCGCGACCCCGAGATTGACGACATACCCGTCGACCACTCCGTTGAGCTCCTCGATCAGACTGACTGGGTCTGGCATCGCATCGACGGGAATCGCCGAACCGTGATCGATTGGGAGGATCACGGTTTTGCCGTCATCTTGAAAAAATTTGGATAGGTTTTCTTCGCGGGACATCATGTGCTTGAGCGAGTAATGGTTCGCCGATCTCTCGGAACTGCAAGTAGCGTTTGAAGCGACTCTCGAAGCAGAATCGACCTAATCGCTCGGCTCTGAGACCCGCAGATAGGGCCGAACCTGCTCGAGCGTGACTGGACCGATTCCTCTGACGTCAATGAGGTCATCGACTGATTTGAACGGGCGCATCCGAATCGTCGCGTCGGCGAGCGACTCGCGTAGCCCCGCTTTCATCAACTCTTCGAGGCTTGCGGAATTCAGGTCAATCGGATCAGTCGGGGGGGCTACGAGCAGGGCGTCGGCGACTGCTTCGAGGGCACGTGCCTCTTCCCGCTCCTGCTTTCGCATCGTGACGATTTTGTCAGGATCACTGTGCGCCCAAATTCCGGAATGGTTCAGTGCCGCGCGGAGTTCGAGGTCGTCAAAATACGCTTCGACGTCGTCGCGATGGATCCCATCAATGGTCGCTCGACCAACGCCCTGGGCTCTTGCCAGACCGGCTGAAATAAGATGGGCGGCGAGATCGACGCCCTCTCCCGAAGTTACCATCGCGTAGTAGCGAGGCTTGCCTGATCGCCCCGGAGCTTGGGCAAAAGCAGTGATCACGGTGAATGGCTCGCTTAGTAATTGGGTGGTGCGATTCGTCGCTTCTCGACCTGCTGCGACAATTTCGCGCAAGTCCTCAACCCCAAAATAACGCGCCTGTTCCCTGATGCGGCGCTTGTCGCTGCTGTGGGTAGCCGAGGTCTCGATGCAATCGACAAAGTAAAGCCGCACGACGCGCTCTTTACCATCAGGAAAGCGCACCAAGAATGAGTCACCATCGCTCCAGTCGGTTGCGACCAGTCCGCAGCCCTCGTAGGCCTCGAGAGGGGCTGATTTCGCCTCAGAAAGCGCCAAGACCGTAGCAATCGCAATTCCACCCACGACCTTGGGATACAAACCTCCGAAGGATCGGAAGAGACCCGGCAAGAGCGACAGTAAAGGAGTGCAAACTTTCAACGAGTGGCAATGATCGGCCCAAACCGAAGCCGGAGCAAGTCGAGTCGGTGACGAAAGTGTTGCAGGGCGAAGTGCGGTTCCCGCTTGATCATCTCTGAAGATGTGATTCGATAGTTCCAGAATTATGGAACTATTATCAGCCGTCGCTTCGCTCGGGGCGCTTGCCCAGCCGGCCAGACTTGAGACCTTCCGACTGCTTGTCAAAGCGGGACGGGAGGGATGCTGCGCCGGCGATTTATCGCGGAGCCTCGGTATTCCGAAAAACACGCTTTCGTTTCACCTCAAGGAGCTGAACCGAGCAGGGCTCGTCGTCGCAAAGCGCGAGGGGAGATCGATTCGTTACTCGATCAGACAGGAAGGGATCCGAGATCTCTTGCTGTTTCTTACCGAAGACTGCTGCCAGGGACGTCCTGAACTCTGCCTTCCCGAAACTGCCTGCGAAGAGGTCGCTTGCGCATCTTGCTGAATTTTCCCGGTATGAGCGTAAAAATTGGGATCAACGGATTTGGCCGAATCGGGCGGCTCGCCTTTCGGGCAGGGTGGGATCGGGATGACTTCGAGATCGTTCACATCAATGAAGTCAAAGGCGGCGCTGAGCTGAGCGCTCATCTGCTGGAATTCGATTCAGTCCATGGCCGCTGGGACCGGGGGATCGAAGCTCACAGCGATGGTTTTTCGGTCTCGGGCCGGCCTGTCACGTTCAGCGACCACGGCGCTCCCGATGCGATCGACTGGCGGTCGCGCGGTGTTGACTTGGTGGTGGAGAGTTCGGGCAAATTCCGCACGCCCGATTCGATTGCGCCGCACTACCTAAATGGAGCGGCGAAGGTGGTCGTGGCGGCGCCCGTCAAAGAGGACGCGCTCAATATCGTGATGGGCTGCAATGATCATCTCTACGATCCGGCGGTTCATCACCTCGTCACGGCGGCCTCCTGCACGACCAACTGCCTCGCCCCGGTGGTGAAGGTGGTGCATGAAAAGCTTGGCATTGTCCACGGCTCCATCACCACGATTCACGATGCGACCAACACTCAGGTGATCGTCGATGCTCCGCACAAGGATCCGCGACGGGCTCGATCGGTTTTGAATTCGTTGATCCCCACCTCGACCGGTTCTGCAACCGCGATCACGATGATCTACCCCGAGCTAGCCGGAAAATTGGATGGTCTCGCGGTCCGGGTGCCGCTCCTCAATGCCTCAATCACCGATTGCACTTTCGAGGTCGATCGAGCCACTTCGGTTGAAGAGGTCAACGCGCTTTTGCAGGAGGCTGCGGAGGGGGAACTTAGTGGGATTCTCGGTTTTGAGGCAAAGCCCTTGGTCTCGGCTGATTACGTGAATGATCCGCGCTCAGGGATCGTCGACGCGCTTTCGACACGCGTGATCGATGGGACTCAGGTGAAGCTGCTGGTCTGGTATGACAATGAGTGGGGCTACGCCAACCGGCTGTTCGAGTTGGTTGAGAAAGTAGCTGCCGAAATGTGAAGCATGAACTGGCGCGACTACAGCCTGGTGACGGCATCCTACTGGGGCTTTACCCTGACCGATGGAGCCCTCCGCATGCTCGTGTTGCTGCACTTCCACGAGCTTGGGTTTACCCCGGTGCAGCTCTCGGTTTTGTTTCTGCTCTACGAAGCCTGCGGCGTCTTGACCAACCTGTTCGGAGGCTGGATCGGCTCGCGCATTGGTCTGAAAGCAACGCTTTTTGCAGGGCTTTCCATTCAGATCGCCGCTCTGGTGATGTTGTCCGCTCTCGATCCCGGGTGGCTCCTCGCGACATCAGTGGCCTACGTCATGCTCTCGCAGGCACTCTCCGGAGTTGCCAAAGATCTCACCAAGATGAGCTCGAAGAGCGCGATCAAACTCCTGATTCCTGCAAGAGAGGAGGGCGGCTCTTCCGAGGGGCTGCTTTTTAAATTCGTCG
>JBCCBR010000281.1:0-5191 GCA_039033935.1 Verrucomicrobiota bacterium | reverse complement strand
GAGCTTGACGATGAAGAGGCCATTCCCTTGCCAAAGCTCGGGATCGCGCTCGGCATCGCGGGGGTCGCAGGCATCACCACGGTCGGATTGATCACTTGGTTGGGAAACTTCTCGGATAATCTCGAGCACCTCGTGTTTGGTTTTTCAATCGTGATCGGCTGCGTCGTCTTTGCCTTTGAGAAAATCCGTAACCTCGGGACAATGGCGCTACTCACGGGCGTCTCCGAAGGAGCCACTCTCCTGATGTTGTTTTTCGACTAAGAGACTGTTGAAAAACTCCTTCCGCCATCTTCTTGCTGATTTATCGCCTGAACCGCGTTGTGATATTTATTGGGAGCTATGGCTATCAATAGATATCACGCCACGCCAGCCGAAAAATCAGCTACGAATCTGGGCGGGATCGTTATTTCAAAAATCTCCTAACTCGATCCTGGTTCGAGAGTGACTGCGACTAATCAAGCGACCCCGGCCGCGAGCGGCAGGACTACTGAGAAGCTTGTTTCCGAATCATCTGAACTCACTGAGATGTCCCCTCCATGGGCCTCAACGAAAGATCGACTGATGAAGAGACCGAGCCCGGAGCCTGCCGCTTCATTTCCGGGCACTTTGTAAAAGCGCTCGAAGATCCGAGGCTGAAGTTTCCGAGGAATTGGCTCTCCTTGATTGCTCACGGTGAAGACGAGAAAGCCCTCGCGGTCATGAGACGGATGAGCTTTCACCCGCACGTCACTGCTCTCCCCGGCATGCTTGATCGCGTTGTGAATGAGGTTCGAGAAAACAACACGGATCTGGTTCTCATTAATTTCCGCGGTCGGCGGGCAGTGCTCCGTATCGACCCGAATTTCGACTTCCCTCTCGGACCGGAGCGAATCGAGACCCGCGAGCACCGATCTGACGAGCTCTGGGAGAGAACACGGCGAACTTACCAATCCGTTTTCAGAACTTTCGAAACGAGCCAGATCGAGCAGGCCAGCGACCGTGCGATTCATTCGGTCGACTTCGCGACTGAGCGACTCGAGGAGCTTGCGGGCTTCGCGAGGTGAATCATCAAAACTCCCTTCGAGCAGCAGCATGAGCGGTAGCTTCATCGCCGCGATTGGGGTTTTTAATTCGTGGCTGACAGCTCCAATGAGGTCAGATTTTTCCTCGTCGAGAATGTGAAGCACCGTGACATCAGTGAGGGTGAGGATCGCCCCGACCGGTTCTTCACTCTTGGCCCGGCGGAGTGGGGCGATGTTTGGGATGAAATGATGAGATTCCCCCTGCATTTCCACCTCGATCGAGGATTTGAGCGAGCGCTTATCCAAAACCGTGCCGTTCTCAATCGCTTCGCGGAGAGATGTTTCGAGGACGGCTGGAACTCCGGTCTCAGCGGAAGTTTCGACTTGCCTCAAAAACTCCCTCCCGATTGCGCTCGCATATTCGACAGAGAGATCCGATCGATAGACGATGACGGGTCCGGGTATTTGTCGGACAATCTCCCGGAGCGACTGGTTGAGAAATTCGAATTTCTGTTCGTGAGCGAGCTGCTCGCGTTTGTCTCTCAGAATCGTGGAGATGAACCCAATCTCGCCAGGATTTTCCGGGGCACCGTGGGTGATCACGGTCTGGTCGACAGGAATCGGATCCCCGTGGAAATCGAGAACTTCGGTGGCGAAACTAGCAGACTCTCCCGGCCTCAAGTCTTTTAACTTTTCCTGAACGAGACCGAGACTGCTCTCGTCGTACCATCTCGATACTGGGTAGACCGAGACATCGCTCTCCTCGGGGATCCCAAGTAGCTTGCGACCTGCCCGATTGATGAAAATCGTGTTCATCTCGGTATTTGCCATGCCCACGAAGTAGGGGCTGTTTTCGACAATGTCAGCGAGCTGATGACGCCGCTCCTCGAAGGCCTCCAGCACCACCCCGGGCTGAAACAGTAGGGTCACGCCGCTGCTGCTACTGAGGTCAAGCGGGAGTATTTTGACAACGCATCGGCCCCGCTCGGTCGTGAAAAGCTGGTGCTGGCGAGTGGCTCGATCTAAACCAGTGGCCTTTGCTTTTTTCAGTAGTTCGCTGCACTCGACCTCATCGAACGGAAGCACGGTTTCGAGAGGGGACCCGACTGAGTGAGAAGTCGTCTCCAACAGTTCCAAGGCTTCCGGCGTGGCCGACCTGATCTGCAGATCGGAATCGAGTTCGACGAGGCCCAGCTGTGAGGCGGCCAGGAGGCGGGCGACCGACTGGCATGAAGCGAGAGGTGCCTCAGCCCCTGATTCCAGCGTGCTCACGCTGGGATCATTCGGCGCGGCCCAATCAAGTGGGGGAGGGATCTCTGAGAGGCTGTCTCTCCCAGAGTGCCGCAGGTTGCTCATTTTTTATACAGGGGTGTCAAAGAAGTTTACAATACTGGTCAGGATTCCGACAAAATGACAACCCTTTTTGCGGGAGTATCAGCACTTTGATCGGCTCAGGGTGTGGCCCTGAACCAGAATCATAGATTCCTCTGACTGGAATCTCGCAGGAAGCCAAAGAGGCCTATTCACCCTCGGGCTCGTTTTGCACGAGGAGGTGACGCGTCGGGTAGGGAATCTCAATCCCGCCCTCGTCGAATTTTGACTTCACCGCAGCGAGCACCTCAGACTTGATTTTGAGGGGGCTGGATGCGGTCGTGTCGACCCACCAGAGAAGTTTGATGTTCACAGAACTGTCGGCGAGCTCATCCACCACGACCGCCATTTCGGGATCGTCGAGGACTCCTTCGATCTGAGAAAGCGCTTCATGGGCGATAGCTTTCGCGGCCTCAGGGTCGCATTGATAGCCTATCCCAACAGTGTAGTCGAATCGCCTCACGGGATGGGCTGTATTGACCACAACTGGTTTGGTGTAGATTTCGCCGTTTGGAATGATGACGCGGCGGGCGTCGAAGGTTTTGATCACGGTTGAACGCGTCTCAACCGCTTCGACGATGCCCTCGTAGTCGCCAAATTTGATCGCATCGCCGACTTTAAAAGGTTCCCGTATGAGAATCAGGATCCCGGCGAGCAGGTTTTGGAGAATGTCTTTAAAGGCGAAGCCGATCGCAACGCCACCTATCCCGAGGCTCGCAAACAGATCCCCGGCGGAAAGCCCCGGCACAACGATAGTAGCGGCGACAAGCAGGCCGACGATGAGAGCGACCCAATTGATGAGCCGACCAATGACGGTTCCGATATTTTGATGCTCTTTTCCGCTGAGGGCTCGGGAGGAGATTCGTTGGATAATTTTTCCTGCGAAGAAGATGAGCCCGAAGACGACAACCGCGATGATCAAGTTTGGAAGTTGCCGGATACTTCCGTCGACAATGCTATTCACTTTTTCGACCAGGATCCCGAAGTCGAGATTCATCTTTGGATTTGAGGGAGCGGTTACCATGGGTATCAGGATTCGACCGTGAGTAAGTCAGAATCGCGCAAGCTCAAGTGCAAGTTTTCAGGGGGCCTCAACCGTCCGAGCCGCCCAGATTTGGAAGACCAAACGAGATGACGACGAGGTAGGGTGGCGAGTAGGGGAGTGTAGCGCCAACCGGGCTCTCAGCCAGATAGAGTCACCGGGGGGCCTATCTCGAATCTCACGCTGCCTCCCGGCTCGGATCGCTGCCGAGCTGCGATGAGAATTCTTCGGTCGTTAGTATCTGGCTGCATCGACGACAGGAAAAGCGGCTGGGAGTATCGATCGAAATGAGGCTGGCAAGGAAGTCGAGGAACTTCCCAATGCCCCTGATTGATGGAGAAGTTCCAGCGTGCTCTGGATATTCCAGCCGGATCGAGTCGCAGTGGGGACATTGCAGAGCGTCGGTTGCCAGAGTTGCATCGTCGCGAGAGGCGTCGGCAATGATGTCGATGACTTTCTGCTTTTGGTTGTGTGGCGCCTGGAGGATGTGCAGGTGGACGGGTCGATTTGCGGATCTGACGGTTGCGGTTTTGATTGTCGTCTCTGCGCCGGACTGTCTCGCCCGAGCAGCCGCAATCGTCGCTGTGCGCTGTTTTCTGTAAATGCAGACTGGCTCGTTCATGTGAATAGTTATTTGCTTAGATTTGTGCTCTCACCGAAGGCGGTCGTGACCGAGCGCGAGATGAAAGCTCTTTCCAGCGATGTTTTTCGCTGCTGCGTAAGAAAAAGCAATACCTGTTCCGGTATCAATTCAAAATGAAGCAAATGCCTAATAATCAATCAGTTGTGTCATTATAAGGTTCGTCTCCGCTTGAATGATCAGCTCTTGAAACCGTGCATGGGAGATTACCCCTGTGCGAGATGCAAGGTCGTGTTCCGCATCGGATCTGTTAGCGCGTCTTTTTCTAGCCCAGTTTGAGAGCGAGTCAGAATTGCATGACGCATGAAAAAAATCGGTCGAGACGTTGTGTTTTGCACGAGTGGGACGTCAAATACTTGCAACTTGCAAAACGATCAGATGAGGAAATCTCACAAATTGAGCATTAGGACAGGATAGAAGCGCCTCCAGGCTTGGGGAGGAGATCGGAATGAGGTATGCGACCCGACCTGGCGGGGCGAGAGGGATCCCGCTGAATTATGGATATTTTAATAGTCGACGACGAAAAGGGCATTCGAGAGAGCACAATGATTGCGCTCGAAGCTGAGGGGCATTATGCCGAAGCCGTTGACGGAGGAGAAGTCGCTCTGATGCGGCTGAAGGAAGATGCTTTCGATCTCGTCTTTCTTGATCTCAGATTAGGGGAGGAGAGCGGACTCGATGTCCTTGGAGAACTGAGAAAGCGTTTCCCAAAAGTCGCTGTCGTTCTTTTTACCGCTCATGCTTCGGTCGACACGGCAGTAAAAGCGATTCAACTCGGTGCACTCGATTATCTCGAGAAACCCTTCACTCCCGATCAACTCCGAGGGGTGTTGGTGAGAGCCGAAAAACAGCGCAAACTAGGTGATCGCGTGGAGGAGCTGGAGACAGTTGTATCAACGCAATCACCGGACCCGGTCTTCGAGTCGACCGATCCGGCGATGCAGGAAATTTACGAAGTGCTCTTCCGCGCTGCGACGTCCAGTGCCTCGATTCTGATCCTGGGAGAAAGCGGCACGGGTAAAAGTATGGTCGCGAAGGCGATCCACGATCGCAGCCATCTCGCAAACAAACCCTTTGTCACGGTCCACTGCCCGAGCCTCTCGAAGGAGTTGCTCGAGAGCGAACTATTTGGTCATG
>JBCCBR010000280.1:0-5195 GCA_039033935.1 Verrucomicrobiota bacterium | reverse complement strand
CTTGAGGAGAAAGTCGGCGAACTGGTCGATGCTGGCCGTGCTCCCATCTATCTCGTGCATTTCACCCAGCTGGCCTGCGCCCGCACGGCTCAGAATCTGCTTTCTCAAAAGCTGACGACCAAGGACGAAAAGAGAGCGATCAGCGAAGAGATTGCGGAGACCAAATTCAACAGTCCCTACGGAAAGGAGCTGACCCGAGTGATCAAGGGGGGCATCGGAATACATCACGCCGGACTCCTGCCTCGATATCGTCTCCTGGTCGAGAAACTGGCCCAGAAGGGCCTGCTCAAAGTGATCTGCGGGACCGACACTCTCGGGGTCGGGATCAATGTCCCGATTCGGACCGTGGTGCTGACACAACTCTGCAAATTTGATGGCAGTGGGACCCATCTCCTGAGAGTGCGTGACTTTCAGCAGATCTGTGGGCGAGCTGGGCGCCGTGGCTTTGACGAGGAAGGATTCGTCGTCGCACAAGCACCCGAGCACGTCATTGAGAACATCAAAATCCGGGCAAAGGCAGAAGAGAAAAATCGCAAACCGATTCTGAAACGAGCACCGGAGAAAGGCTTTGTGCCGTGGGACGAAGGAACGTTTCAAAAGCTGATCAAATCCGATTCGGAAACGCTCAAGTCTCGATTTCAACTGCAACCGAATCACTTGCTGCTTCTGCTCGGCCGCGACGGAGAGGACGGTTGTGAAGCAGCCCGACAACTCATCCGATCTTGTCACGAGGCAGACCCAAAAAAGAAAGCGATTCGCCAGAAATCCTGGAAGATCGTGCGAGATCTGTTGGAGCGAGGCGTTCTTGAGATTATTCCTCGCTCAGAACGAAACGGACCTCAAAAGCTCCGATTGAGCGCTGATCTCCCTGAGCAATTTTCTCTTCACGAGCAACTCGGGATCTGGCTGCTCGACGCGATCCCTCAGCTTGATTCCACTTCGCTCACCTATCCCTTCGATCTGCTGTCTCTCGTCGAAGCGATCACGGAGAATCCCGTCATCATCCTCCGAAAACAGACCGATAAGGCGAAAACCGAGCTCCTCGCTGAGTTGAAGGCCGAGGGAGTCGACTACGACGAGAGAATCGAGCGACTTGAGAGAGTCACCTGGCCAAAACCGGGGGCAGACTTCATCTACGCGACATTCAATGAGTTCCTCGCGAAATGCCCGTGGATCGATTCGGAAAACATCCGGCCAAAATCGATTGCCCGCGAGATGTTCGAAGACTACTGCAGCTTCGCCGACTACATCACTCGCTACGGGCTGGAAAGGAGCGAAGGGGTGCTCCTCCGCCACCTCTCGAGCGTTTACACGATCTTACGCCACACGGTTCCCGAAACCGCCAAAACGGAACCAGTCGAGGAGGCCGAGCGGTTTCTCGAAACTGTTCTGCGCGAGACGGACTCGACCCTCCTTGAAGAGTGGTCAGCCCTGCAGACGAAGGCCGCTCTCTAGCCTCCGCGGCGGTTATTCTGAGAGAAAATGTCCTCTCAGAAACAGCCGTTTTTAAGCAATTGCTTCAGACCCTCGTGGCTTCCGCCGGACAAAAAAGCTTGATATTCTTACAATTATGGTTATTATAATATGATGTCCCCACGCACACACGAAAACAACAGAACTCAAAACAATGCGCCACAAGCTCCTCCCTTTGGCCATCTTGTCCATTTTTACATTCCTGACACCAAGGAGTGAGGCCGGGCAATTTGGAACAGGATTCGCGATCAATTCGCGTGGGTATTTGATCACCTGCCTCCATGTCATTCATGGGGCGGAGAAGATACTCATTCATCACCCTCTGCACCGGCTCGAGGCGCGGGTCATCGCCCTCGATCGCGAGAACGATCTTGTGCTCTTAAAAGTAGAGGGCTGGCAGGGCAAACATCTCGGTCTCGTCGAAACCGGCCAGGCACTTCCCGGCGACCAGGTCCTCGCCGCTGGTTTCCCCGATCCGTCAATCCTGGGGGTGAATCCAAAGGTTTCTCGGGGCTTCATTAACGCTCTCTCAGGTGTGCGCGACGATCCCAGGTTTCTCCAGATATCAGTGCCTCTCCAACCGGGCAACTCAGGTGGCCCTATTATCGGGCGCGCTGGCCAAGTGATGGGTATCGTCACCTCTGGACTCAACTCAATCGATAGGATGGATCAGGGAGGTTATGTCCCGCAGGCGGTCAACTACGCGGCGAAAAGCGACGTCGCTCTGCGTCTGATTGCCGCGGCCGGGGTCAGCCCAGCGCGCTTCGGCACCAGAAGTCTAAACGATCGGGCTCAGATCGACCGGGCGCTCGGATCCATCGTGCTTGTTGAAGGTTTACAAAAGGGGCAACCCTCCTACCTCGATCGACGTCAGCCTTTTCGTCCCCCTCCTGCTCGATACACAATCAAAAACCGTCCCGGCGAGCAACCGAGTTCAGCAACAAGACGCCCTTCACTTCCAAGCATGTCACTCGCTGAGACTTCTCGACATACTCCCAGGCTAATGATGGCTCCGGCAAGCCCGTGGGTCTTCACTGACTCTGACAAGCGTCGACTCACCGAGAGAGAATTGAACAGGCTCACCCCAAATCAGCTTTGGACGGCACGCAATGAGATCTATCTGCGGCGGGGCTACCAGTTTACTTCGCGACATGGCCTGGAGATGGCTGCGCACTATGGGTCGGCCTATCGCCCAGTCACCTCGAATGTCGAGGCGATCGTCGCGAAGATGAATCCGATCGAAATCGATAATCTGCGCCTGATCGCGGCCCGCGAAGCGCAGCACCAAAACTGAATCGGGGACTCCGCTGTCGGTGGTTGAAAGTCGGTCCACCGCGCGGCAGACTCCACCCGATGCGAATCGTTTTCATGGGCACGGGCGACATCGCCCTGCCGACCTTAAGCTGGCTCTTGCGGGAGGATACCCCGGGCCAAGTCGAAGCTGTTTTTACTCAGCCAGATAAACCTGTCGGGAGGAAACAGGAGTTAACTGCGCCAGCCCCGAAACGACTCGCCGAGGCACAGCAGGTTCCTGTGTTACAGCCAATTTCGCTGAGGAAGAGCCTTCACGATTTGGAAGCTCTTGAAGCAATCCATCCAGATCTGATCATCGTGATAGCCTATGGCCAGATCCTTCCCCAACGTGTCCTCGACTGTCCCTCGGTCGCATGCGTCAATTTACACGCCTCTTTGCTCCCAAAGTATCGGGGAGCTTCACCGATCCAAGCAGCGATTCGGGAAGGGGATTTGATCACCGGCATCACTCTGATGCATGTGGTCCCGCAAGTCGATGCTGGGCCAATGCTCTCGACAATCGAAATTCCGATCTCAGATACCGACACCGGCGGGACCCTCCACGACAAACTCGCCCAGCTTGGCCCTGCCCTGTTAGAGCGCGATCTCGAGCCGCTCGCGCAAAGCTCTATCAAAGCCATCGATCAGGAGGAATCGGAGGCTACCTATGCTCCCAAGCTTGGTCGAGATGATGGCAAGCTCGACCTTCATGAACCAGCCGAACAACTGGAGCGAATGATCCGCGCCTATGATCCATGGCCAGGCACCTACCTTGACCTCGAAGTCTCGGGAAAAACTCGCAAGCTGAAAGTCTTCCCACCAACCAGCATCGTTGCAGATTCCCCAGGGGCGCCTGGCGAACTCGGCGCTTCCGCCAGCGGCCTCGTCCTTGCCTGCGGCGATGGCCGGGGACTTCTTTGCCACGGTGATCTTCAGTTCGAGGGTCGTCGACGTCTCCCCGCGGTTGAATGCCTCCGCGGGCTCGATCAGCAAGCGCTCGCGATACGCGCCATTTGAGACCACTTTGCGAGCCATTTTTCCCAGAGATTGAATTTATCTCTTATTGCGTCACCTTGAACTCAAACCCAGTAAGCCCCTGATTTTCCGATGCCTCGCACCTTCAAACGAATCGTTCTCAAACTCAGCGGCGAAGCCCTCCGCGAGCCAGGCAGTCAGGACAACATTTCTCCCGAAATCGTCGAAAACATCGCGCATCAGATCAAAACCGCTCATGGAGCTGGTCAGGAGATTTCTGTGGTCGTCGGGGGCGGTAATTTCTGGAGAGGTGCCGCCGCTGCCGGGCGCGGTATGGATCGAGCCACCGCCGACTATGTCGGCATGCTGGCCACGGTGATGAATGCGATTGCTCTCCAGGCAGCCCTCGAGGCGAATGGAGTGCCATCTCGTGTTCAGACTGCGATCGATATGCAGGATGTCGCTGAGCCTTTCATTCGGCGTCGCGCGATTCGCCACCTCGAGCGCGGGCGAGTCGTCATCTTCGGTGGCGGAACGGGGAATCCTTTCTTCACTACTGACACCACCGCTGCTCTCCGCGCCTCAGAAATTGGCGCCGACGCCATCTACAAAGCGACCAAAGTCGACGGCGTCTACGACAAGGACCCCAATCAGTTTACAGACGCGGTCCGCTACGAAAGCCTTTCCTTCTCCGATGCGATCAGTCAGGGGCTCAAGGTGATGGATACCACCGCTTTCTCCCTTTGCCTCGACAACGATATCCCGATCGTTGTTTTCGATATGACCGAAGCTGACAACGTCGCTCGCGCCCTCTCTGGCGAAGAAATCGGGACGCTCGTCTCTTGACTATTCGCTGGGCGAACGAACCCTATTCACCTCTTCCCAAAAAACTCTGACTGATACCGACGATGGACCCCGAAACCCAAATTCTCGAGACCGACGAAGCGATGGAAAAAGCTGCGGATTTCGTTTCCGGCGAAATGGCAGGCATTCGCACCGGCAAAGCCAGCCCCAGCATGGTCGAAAACATGAACATCACCGTGGAATCCTACGGGTCGACGATGCCGCTGAAGCAACTCGCGCTGATTGCCGCGCCCGAGCCGCGGTTACTGACGGTGCAACCGCACGATCCGACTGTGATCGGCGATATTGAAAAAGCCCTTCGAGAATCGAAGCTCGGTATCAATCCTAACAGCGACGGTCGCCTCATCCGTCTCCCTATCCCGGAACTTTCCGAGGAGCGTCGACGAGATCTCGTCAAAGTGATCAAGGATATGGCCGAGCAAGGTCGCGTCCGCGTCCGCAGTGCTCGCAAGGATGCGATGGACGCGCTCAAGGCAGCCAAAAAAGACAGTGATATCACCGAAGATCAGTTCCACGATCTCGAAAAGGAGGTCCAGGAGCTGACCGACAAGCACGTTAAGGCAATCGACGAGCACTTCACTGCCAAGGAG